>CAMWUM010000062.1 GCA_947177435.1 uncultured Muribaculaceae bacterium | reverse complement strand
GTATTACACAATGGGTGCTGGCGGCACGTCATTCTCTTACAGCCAGTTGGGCGCCTCCAATTCTACCCTTGGCAACAAATGCTGGGAGGGCTGGAACTTCAACCCCGACCTCAGCCAGAACACACCGGCCTGGAAGCCGTTCAAGGCGGTGCCCAATATCTATGAAGAGCCGTCAAAGACGGCGTTCACCGTCGATGGCATCAACTATAATCTGAAGAGCTTCAAGAGCCATACAGTGGAAGTGGTGCCTTCTGCATCCAGCTACAGCGGTGAGGTTGTCATCCCTGCGACTTTTGAGGATGAGGGCATAACCTACAAAGTCACATCCGTAGCCGACAGCGCCTTCCTTGGCGCGAGCATTACCTCGGTGACGATTCCCCAGTCGGTGGTCAAGCTTGGCGTGCGCGCTTTTGGCAACTGCGCGTCGCTTGCCTCAATCTCCGGCGTCACCGCGACCACGGAATTGGGCGCGTACTGCTTTGAGGGCTGTTCGTCATTGGCAACGCCGCCGATGTTCGACTCGATGACATACATACCCGAGGGCCTGTATTCCGGTACACCCATCACCGAGTTGACATTCTCAGACAAGACTGAGACAGTCGGTGCCCGTGCCTTTGCCAATTGCGGCAAACTCACGCAGTTGACTTTGCCCAAGACGCTGCGCACGATTAGGGACGAGGCCTTTGCCGGATGCAATGCCCTCTCTCAAATCTACGTGGCCGCCACGACTCCGCTCTCATTCAACGAGAACGTATTCTCGGCTGAGACATACGCCAACGCTGTCGTGACCGTGCCTGCGCATTTGGAGTCAGTGTATAAGGCCTCGCCGGTGTGGAGCAAATTCGCCAACCTGCACGAGATGGAGGTGGATATGGCCGAGGGCGACCGTTTTGTAGTTGATAACATTGCCTACAAGGTGCTTTCTCTTGAGCCCGGCCATGCCAAGGCGGCGCTCACTTACCACACAGTACCTGGCAAGGCGATTTCAGACTACTATATCAAGCAGGCGCAGGCCGCCTACGAGGGTGACATAGTAGTGCCTTCGTCCGTTACATACAAGGGCATGGATTTTGCCGTGACCGAGATGACCGACTCCGCATTCTATTATGCAACGGCAGCAACGTCGGTTAAGCTTCCCGACCATTTCAAGAAGATCTCGTCATACGCTTTCTATTATACTGACAAGATTACATCGATAGATATTCCTGAGTCGTGCAAGTCTTTTGCCGACAATGCGTTTGCGTCTTGCCGCGGGCTCACTCATATCGAATATCCCTCTGAAGTTGAGTATTTTGGCAAAAGAGTGAATTCAAGTTGCTCTAAGTTGGAGACTGTCGTACTCCCGCAGAATATCGACACTCTGCCAGACTATTCATTCTTCTATTGCTCGGCCATGAAGACCATTGACCTCCCCGCGAGCGTCAAGCATATCGAGACCAACGCGCTCTCCTACACCGGTCTTACTGAGATAGAGCTCAGCGAGAGCATCACCACGCTTCCTGACTTCTCCAGCTGCAAGAACCTCGAGAAGATTATCGCCAAGGGCCAGCTGACCGGAATCACTAAGTTCAACAATTGCGAAAACCTCAAGTACATCATTTGGGGCGATGACGCGCAGGGTGAAATCAAATATCCCGAGGAGGTGGACGGAGCGTATGACTTCAAACTGCCCGAAGGCATAACCAGAATAGAGCCCTATGCCTTCAATAACTGTAAGCATATCAACGTAGTATTCAAGTTCAACAATACGCTCTTCTTTATTGGCGAAAACGCAATGAAAAGCAGCGGCCAGCGCGAGGCAATCCTGCCTGAGAGCGTAGAGATGATCAAGACTTACGCGTTCGAGTCGTCAAATGTCAAGACCATTGTGCTTGGCTCCAATGTGAATTACACCGAAGACTATATGATACTCAAGGTGCCTGCCGACACTGTTTACCTGCTGGGCACCACACCGTGGACACTGTACAAATCTCCCGGCATTACCAAGAGCCAAAACTCGTTTAACCACGGCTACGGTTCTGACTATGCCCACATCGTGGTGCCCACTGGCTACAGCGATGTCTTCAAGGCCGCTGACCGCTGGCCCTCGCGCACAAAGTCGATCAATGAGCCCACGATTGTCGGCCTCTCCGTCGAAGATGCGTTGACTGTTGACGGCGTCACGGCCACGCTCGACGTAGAGCCCATTATGGAGTTTGACATCAAGGGCATGCCCGAAGCCTTCGTCAAAGGCAACAAGATGCACGCTTTCAAAAAGCTCCATACCGCGCAGCTTGTAGTTGGCAAAGTTGGCGAAGACGATTATATGGTTTGCCACGCGTCCTATGACAATGAGGGCGTCTACCATTGCAAGTTCCCGACGCTCGAGGAGCGCACGGAGTACTATTATGAGTTCAGCGTGTGCGCCGGCGAGGGCATTGAGGCAACTACCGGCCGCAAGACATTCGCCACTGGCGACCGCGTAAGCATTGACCCGGCCAAGGTGAAAATGTGGGTGGGCGAAGGCTCTGACAGCACAGCCGTTACCATTCGCTTTGCCGATGGCCATGGCATGGACAACCTCGTGATGGGTGTGCGGCACAATGCCGGCGCCACCGACGCAGAGATAGTGGATATGGCCGTACAGGGCAATTCGCGTCTCTCGCGCATCGAGGGCGGCTATGCCTACGACAACACAGGCCGCGGCGCCGACTTTGCCGAGGGCTATGACCATAAGTCGGTCGACGATGCCGACAATGCCTGGCACATATTCCGCATGGGCTCTTTCATTGCCCTGGACTATTGCCCGGCAGACGCATCTGATTTCCGCTCGCTTGACTATGCTTTCTATATGCCTGCCGCAGACGAAGTGGGCGCTTGGCTGCCCTCAGACTACGTGGTCACTCTTGCCGACGGTGTGCTCTCAGTGCCCGTCTATGTCAATGCGGGCGAGGGCGGCACTGTCAATTCGTTCAGCTTCAACCGCCACGATGCCGATGGCATGACTTCGTCGGCTGTGGTAAGCAATGTGACTATTCCCAACGCCGCAGCCGGCAATACTATGGCCACTCTTACCGTGCAGGGCGTGGGCGAGGTGTATCTGCAAGTAAGGCCGCGCCTCAACAATGCAAATGGCTCGTACTCCGAGTACTGCCATCTCACTGTGCTCAAGCCGGAGGTGGCCGTGGCATCGATGGCGTTTGCCGAGCCTGAAGTGTCGCTTGGCTTTAACAAGACTTACGCCCCGACTATCAACTTCAACCCTGAGGATGCCACTTATACTGCTCTTGCCTGGCAGTCGAGCAATACCGCAGTGGCCACTGTCAATGCCACTACCGGTGAGGTAAAGACCAACGCCACTGCCGGCACGGCCGTTATTACCGCCACTTATAAGTACAATCCTGAGGTAAAGGCCGAGTTTACGATCAATGCCTCTCTGCAGGTGCCCGTATCCGACATTATCCTTGGCGACGGCAGCAAGTTTATCAACCTTGGCTATATGGATATATACGCGCTTACGCCTACTATACTGCCCGAGAATGCCGATTACCAGGAGGTTGACGTGGTGCTTTCGAATACTGACGTAGCCACCACTTACTCTGTAAGCGCGTTCAATCCTTCGCGCCGCTACTTCGAACTTGTGACTCATCAGGTGGGCACGGTAGACGTTACGTTGAAGGCCAAAGACGGCTCGGGCGTGGCGGCTACTTACCGCTTCATCGTGAACGAACCTGACCGCACTCCTGCTGCCGACAGCTACCAGGATGGCACCATCTGGCTCAATGAGGAGTGGTTTGGCCACTGCAACGGTTCGCTTAACTATATCACCTCTGATGGCGACGTGGTCTACAACGCTTATGAAACGCAAAATCCATGGCAGGCGTTCGGCGCCACATCGCAGTATGGCACAGTCTACGGCGGTTATCTCTTCGTGATGTCGAAGCAGGCCAACGACCGCGGCGACACTCGCAACAATGGCGGCGGCCGATTGGTGGTGGCTGACGCAAAGACGCTGCAGCGCGTGGCCTCGTTTGACGAATTGGGTGGCGACGGCCGCGCCGTGGTAGGCGTTAATCCCGGCAAGGTGTACGTTGGCACCAACGCAGGCATCCGCGTGCTCAATTTTGCCGATGGCGAGTTTGTCCTGGCCGACGAGCCCGTTTCGGGCATTGCCGCAGGCAGCGCTTACGCCGGCCAGATTGGCGAGATGATTGCTGCGGGCCGCTACGTATTCGCTCTCAAGCAGTCTACCGGCCTGCTCGTGATTGATGCTGAAACTGATGCATGCGTTGCCACTATCGAAGACGCCAATGCAGCCGGAGTTGCACAGACCCCTGACGGCAGCGTATGGTTTGCCGCCGGCGATAAGATCTACCGCATCCACCCCGCCACAGCCGAGGTGGAGGAGACTTATACCCTCCCCGAAGGCCAGAGCATCACCTGTATGTGGGGCTCTTGGAAGGCAGCCAACTTCTTTGCGTCAAGCAAGGAGAATGTTCTCTACTGGGGCGCCGGTAGCGTATACCGCTGGCAGGTGGATGAGGAGTTGCCCACAGAGCCTTTCTTCACGCTCGACCTTGACGGCGCCGTGGCCAACACCAAGCAGGCGCAGTATGGCACCATGCGCTATGACTCGCGCAGCAATCAAGTGCTGATGGCCACCACGCACGGCGCATCGTCCAACTATCGCTATTCGTGGCTGCACTTCATCAATGGCGCCAATGGTGAACTGGACCGCACCATCGCTCTTAAGCCTTACTATTGGTTCCCGGCTCTGCCCATCTTCCCCGACAAGTATGAGCCCGAGCTGACCATTGATGCGATTGCATTGCATATTGAGGACGGCGCGCTTGAGATTGGCCTCGACGAGTTTGTCAATGACCCTGACAATCTCAACTGTAATGTCAAGATTAGCCTCGACAATTTCGAGTCTGACCTGGCCACCGTAGCGCTTGACGGACGCACGCTGGCCATCACGCCGCTGTCAACTGGCGAATTCGATTTGGCATTTACTCTCGAAAGCAATGGCAAGGTGGCCCGCTGCGTGGTGCCCGTTGCCATCGACACCACCGACGGCGCGGCAGGCATTAAGGCTGCCGATGGTCGCCTCTGGTATGCTGGCGGCTGCCTTGAAATCACCGGTTACGAAGGATATGTCTTCACCATCAGCGATGTCAATGGCCGCATGCTCCACCGCTTCGACATTGAGCGTGACGTTACCTCCGTGCCCATGCCTCTGCCCGCCGGCGTCTATATGGCGCAGGGCAAGTCGGCTGACGGCTGCGTATCCCTCAAGTTCATCGTGAAATGAAGCGATTGAAATTTCCCATGCTTTTCCTCTCGGCACTGGCGCTCGCAACGCCGTGCCGAGGGGCGGAGCATGCCGATTACTCACAAGGAGTGTTCATCGTCAATGAGGACTGGTATGGGCATCAGAACTCTACGGTGAACTATCTGCTGCCTGACGACCCCGCCGGCGAGTTTTGGCGTTATCGCGTGCTTCAGGCTGAAAATCCCGGCTGCGAGCTCGGATGTACCGGCGAGTACGGCTCCATCTGGAATGGGCGCTTCTATATCATCGCCAAGCAGGACAAGGACCCTGGCGCCGAAGTGTCAGGCGGGCGGATTACCGTTGCCGACGCCTCGACGATGAAAGTGATAAAGCAGTTGGCGCTGATCGATCCCTCTGGCGCCCAGTGCGATGGCCGCGCTTTCATTGGTGTTGACGACGTCAAGGGTTACATCTCATCGTCCAACGGCGTGTGGATCTTTGACCTCGATCGCCTCGAGGTGACAAGGCAGATAGCAGGCACAGGCAACCCCTCATCGTCGCTTTACTTCGGTCAGTGCGGATCGATGGCGCGCTCAGGCAATCGCATCTTTGTTGCCCACCAGAGCGCTGGTGTCTTAGTGATTGACCCCGTGGATGACGAGGTGGTTGATACCCTCACGTTTGAATCTATCTCAGAAAAGGCTGCCGTAGGTTCGGTTGTTGTATCAAAAGACGGCAGGGTGTGGGCCTCCGTGGCTAAGGATGCCACGGGCTCGGGCGCCACAGAGCCGTACATTGTCGAGATTGACCCGCAGACGCTGGAGATGACGGCCCACACGCTGCCGCAGGGCGTGTTCGCTCCGTCCAACAGCTGGTACGCGTGGACTCCCGATGGATTTTGCGCCTCGGCAGTGCGCAACGCCCTGTACTGGAATGGAGGCTCCGACTCTTGGTTTTCACAGCAAAAGGTTTTCCGCTACGACATTGACGCCGACAGCTACGAGCAGATTATCGATCTAAAAGAGCAAGGCGAAGGCTGGAACGTGTACGGCTGCTCGATGCGCCTGCATCCCGTCACTGACGAAATCTACATGAGTCTGTTCGTCAAGTTTTCAAGCACCACCTACACACTGCGCCGATGCGACTATATGGGTCATACTCTCAAAGAATACCCGATGATAGCCAACTATTGGTTTCCGTCGTTGCCCATATTCCCGCAGGCCCAGTCCTCCGGCCTGGAAACCATAAGCGAGGACGACGCCCCGCCCGCCTACTACGACTTGCAGGGCCGTCCCCTCAACCCCTTAGCCTTGCCCTCCGGCCTCGTAATCCGCCGCCAAGGCAACACTTCCGCCAAACTCCACATCCATTAACCCCAACAGCGCCCGCCCCCAGGCCCGCGCGATTTTTTTTGCAAAAAAACACACCCGCACGGCCCCGTGCTTTTGTCAATGGGGTATGGAATGGTTACTTCTTGGCGAACTTGGCGGCCTCGGCCGTCTCAGTCTTGACGGTCAGGGTGTCAGCCTCGAGCCAGAATGTGCGGGCGTTGACGGCGAGCGAGGTCATGGCCTGCTCTACGGCTTCGTTGTCGCATGCCATCTCAGTCTTCATTGGGTTGAGGAAGGCGATGGAGTCTGCCTTGACCTCGTAGTAGCCCTGCAAGCTGTTGCAGTCGGTCTGCATTACGAAAGTCGAGTCGGTGAGGGTGAGCACGTACTCGCCGTTGAGTTCCAGAGGCTTTTCGCCGTCGGTGTACTCGACGAGCTGCCACTCGCCGGCGAGCGAGGGGGCTGCGTATGCCTGCTCGGTAGCGCCGGTTTCAGCCTCGGGCACTTCAACCTCTTTGGCTTTGTTGCCGCAAGCCGCGAGGGTAAGGGCGGCGAGGGCTAAGGCAAAATACTTCTTCATAGTTATTTCGTTGAGAACTTGAAGCGTATTACCCTCTCGTACTTCTCGCCGGGCTTAAGCCATGCCTGCGGGAAGTGAGGATGGTGAGGCGAATCGGGAAAGCCTTGGCACTCGAGCGCCACGCCGTCATAGTCCTCGTATCCGCGGCCCGACTTGCCCTCGGGGCAGCCGGCCAGCCAGTTGCCGGTGTAGACCTGGATGCCGGGCTGGTCAGAGGTCACCTCAAGCACGCGTCCGCTGGCGGGGTCGGAGAGGACGGCCACGGTCTGCTCTTTGCCGGGAGCCCAGTTGTCGATGACAAAGCAGTGGTCGTAGCCCTTGCCGAAGGTCAGGGGCTCGAAGTCGGCCTTGATGTCGCGGCCGATTGCGTGGGGCGCGGTGAAGTCCATCGGAGTGCCGGCCACGGGGGCGAGCTCGCCGGTGGGTATCAGATCCTTGTCAGTGGGCAGGAAGCGCGACGCGTTAAGCTGCAGCAGCTGGTCGAGCACTGATCCTGCGCTCTCGCCTGCGAGGTTGAAGTATGCGTGGTTGGTTAGGTTGACCACGGTTTCGGCGTCGGTGGTGGCTTCGAGTTTGAGGGTCAGTACGTTGTCGTCGTCCCAAGTGTAGACGGCCTTGGCGGTGAGTTCGCCGGGGTAGTTCTCCTCGCCGTCCTTGGCCACATAGGTGAACGTGACGGTGGCGCTGTGCTCGCCCGTGGCGGTTTCAGCCTTCCACACTTGATTCTGGAAGCCCTCGGGGCCGCCGTGCAGGGCGTTGGGGCCGTTGTTGATGGCCAGCTGGTAATGCTTGCCGCCGACGTTGAGGTCGCCCTTGGCGATGCGGTTGGCAAAGCGTCCGGGCACCTTGCCGGCGCAGGGGCCGTCGTAGAAGTACGAGCCCGGCTCGGGGTATCCGAGCACCACGTCGGCCATCTTGCCGTCGCGATCAGGCACGCACGCAGCCACCAGGGCGGCGCCGACATTGCAAAGAGTGACGGACGCGCCGCTGGCGTTGGTAAGCTTTATGGTCTCGATGCCCTTGCGGGGCATGTCGGTGGTTTTGATTTCGGTAGTTACCATTGTTTATTCTTCCTTGTGGGCGCCGTCGCTGAGGATTACGTCGTAAACCTTGGGCTCGTGGCCGTACTTCTCGTTGAACTTAGCCTTGGCGGTCTCGATGAACTTGTCGTGGATGTCGTTCTTCACCAGGTTGATGGTGCAGCCGCCGAAGCCGCCGCCCATGATGCGTGATCCGGTGACGCCGCACTCCTTGGCAACGTCGTTGAGGAAGTCGAGCTCTTCGCAAGATACTTCGTACTCCTTCGATAGGCCTTCGTGGGTCTCATACATGCGCTGGCCTACGGTCTCGAGGTCGCCCTTGACGAGAGCGTCGCAGACGTCGAGCACGCGCTGCTTCTCGCCGATTACGAAGTGGGCGCGCATGTAGTCCTCTGCGCTGATTTCGCCCTTGATTTTCTCCAGGTCCTCGAAGGTGGCGTCGCGCAGGGTCTCGATGCCGAGCTTCTTGGCCACGCGCTCGCAAGACTCGCGGCGCTTGTTGTAGGGAGAGTCAACGAGCTCGTGCTTAACGCGGCTGTCAACCAGTACGAGGGTGTAGCCGTCGAGCTTCATGGGGAAGTACTCGTACTCCATCGAGCGGCAGTCGAGACGGATCAGGTGATCCTTCTTGCCGAATACGGAGGCGAATTGGTCCATGATGCCGCAGTTCACGCCGCAGTAGTTATGCTCGGTCGACTGGCCGATCTTGGCGAGCTCCATCTTGGGGAAGGAGTTGTCGTTGAACTGGTCGTTGATTGCGTATGCGAAGCAGCTCTCCAGAGCGGC
>CAMWUM010000061.1 GCA_947177435.1 uncultured Muribaculaceae bacterium | reverse complement strand
TGACATGGCGGTGTCAGCTTTGTGTCTTGTTGCGGAAAAGCGAAAGCAGAGCCTTGACGTAGTCCTCGCTCGTGGTCACCGAGGCGAAATTGACGCGGCAACTCTTCAGGGTGTCGGCCATGGCGCGTTGGCGGCCGTACCACCAGCGGTCATAGGCCTTGCGGGTCTTGGACGACGATGTGTCGATCCACCGGAGTTCGCCGCTCTCGAGGTCCTGCACTCGCATCAGGCCCACCGACGGCAGCTTGCTGTCGCGCACGTCATAGACCTGCACGGCCATCACCTCATGGCGGCTGCGGGCAATCGTCAGGGGCTGAGAGTAGTCGTGGCCATCAATGAAGTCGCTGATGATGAACGCCGAGCAGCGGCGCTTCAGAGCGTCGGCCAGGTACTTGGCTGCCAGGCCGATGTCAGTGCCGCGGCTCTGGGGCTCAAACTCGAGCAGCTCACGGATGATGAGCAGGATGTGCTTTTTGCCTTTCTTCGGGGGTATGAATTTCTCTATCTTGTCAGAAAAGAAGATTGCGCCGATCTTGTCGTTGTTCTGCGAGGCCGAGAATGCCAGCGTGGCCGCAATCTCGGCTATCATGTCACGCTTCGATTCGCCGACGGCGCCAAAGTCGCGGCTGCCCGACACGTCGATGAGCAGCATGAGCGTCAACTCGCGCTCTTCCTCGTAGACCTTGACGAAGGGGTGGTTATGGCGAGCCGTGACGTTCCAGTCGATGTCGCGGATGTCATCGCCGTACTGGTACTCCCTCACCTCCGCAAACATCATGCCACGGCCCTTGAAGGCCGAGTGGTACTCGCCCGCGAAGATGTTCTGAGACAGCGCCTTCGACTTGATCTCAATCTTCCTTACTTTCTTTAGCAGTTCGTTAGCGTCCATTAGGGTACCTGCACGCGGTCGAGGATGTTGGTGATGATTTCGTCAGTCGAGATGTTGTTGGCTTCGGCCTCGTAGGTCACGCCGATGCGGTGGCGCAGCACGTCGCGGCTCACGGCGATCACGTCCTCGGGCACCACGTAGCCGCGCTGACGCATAAAGGCGTATGCCCTTGCGGCCTTGGCCAGGCTGATAGAGGCACGGGGCGAGGCTCCGAACGCGATGATGCTCTTGAGGTCGGCCAGGCCGTAGTCCTGCGGGAAGCGGGTGGCGAACACGAGGTTGACGATGTAGCGCTCGATCTTCTCGTCGACATAGATTTGCTCGACAATCTTCTGGGCCTCGTTCACCTCTTCGGGGCGCAGCATCGGACGCACCTCAACGCGCTCGTTGGCGATGTTCTGGCGGATGATGGTCTGCTCCTCCTCGCGGGTCGGGTAGCCGATGACGACCTTCATCAGGAAGCGGTCGACCTGCGCCTCGGGCAGCGGGTAAGTGCCCTCCTGCTCGATGGGGTTCTGAGTGGCCATAACCAGGAACGGCTTGTCGAGGGCGAACGTGTTGTCGCCGATGGTCACCTGCCTCTCCTGCATGGCCTCAAGCAGCGCCGACTGCACCTTGGCGGGGGCGCGGTTGATTTCGTCAGCCAGCACGAAGTTGGCGAAAATCGGACCTTTCTTCACCTTGAACTGCTCGTCCTTAACGCTGTAGATCATGGTGCCGATGACGTCGGCCGGCAGAAGGTCGGGGGTAAACTGTATGCGGCTGTACTTGGCGTCGATCAGCTGCGCCAGCGTTTTGATGGCCAGTGTCTTTGCCAGACCGGGGACGCCCTCGAGCAGCACGTGGCCGTTGGCCAGCAGAGAGATTACGAGTGACTCTACGAGGTGCTTCTGGCCCACGATGGTCTGGTCCATGCCTCGGATGATGCTGTTGATGAACTCGCCCTTGCTTGCCACAAGGCTGTTGAGCTCGCGGATATTCAATGTTTCGCTCATATATTTGTTTGTTTTTTTGTCTTTCAGCGGGCGGCAAAGCATAACTATCCTTACCGCGACACAAAATTACAACATTTGCGCGGCGTTTTTGCTAAAACGAATGTTAATTTTATTTATCAATCGTTTAACTCTTTGAACGTTTAACTTTTTTTAATCTTAGACACAAACATCCTCCCCTCCCGGAGCGTTTTATTTGCATAACTATAAAACACACGCATCATGAAGAAATTTATCACGCTTTTCGCGGCGGTAGCCCTAGCGCTGACCGCTTTCGCCGAAAATATCAACCCAAACCAGGTGCCCAACTCCCTGCGCCAGTTCGTCACCACGCACTACGGCAAGAACGTAACAATCACCAAGGCCAAGCGCGACCGCAAGTCTGGCGGCTTCGAGTACGAAGTCAAACTTTCCAACGGCGCGGAGATCGAATATGGCATCAGCGACGAATGGCTCGAAATCGAGGACCACAATGGCGTGCCCGAGGCCATCGTCGGCCAGACCATAACCACCCACGTCAAAGAACACCACCCCAACGCCACAATCGTTAAAATCGAGCGCGAGTACCCCGGCTTCAAAGTCAAGCTCTCCAACGGCGTCAAACTGATCTACGACCGCGCCGGAGCCTTCCTCCGCCACGACAAATAATCCCCATTTATTACATAATAAATCCTGCGAAATCGAGTTTTAACCGACTTCGCAGGATTTGTATTTTAAAACCGTACGCCTTAGTTATTTGATGATGTCGTGGGCACGGAACACTTTTTGGATCTTCTCCAGAGCGGTGGTCACCTGGTCTTTGGTGTGGGTGGCCATCAAGCTGAAGCGGATGAGAGTGTCGCTGGGGGCCACGGCGGGCGAAACGACGGGATTGACGAAAATGCCCTCTTCGAGCAGGTCGCGAGTGATAGCGAACGTCTTGAAGTTATCGCGGATAAAGAGGGGGATAATCGGCGTGGAGGTATTACCAATCTCGCAGCCCATGTTGCGGAAGCCTTCCAAAGCGTAGTTGGTGAGCTCCCACAGGTGCTCTTGGCGCCAGGGCTCTTCGATCATAATGTCGATGGCCTTGAGGGCAGCGGCCGTCGAGGCCGGCGTGATGCTGGCGGTGAAGATGTATGAGCGCGAGTGGTGGCGCAGGAAGTTGGTGATCTCCTTGTCGGTGGCGATGAAGCCGCCGAGCGAGGCGAAAGACTTGGAGAATGTACCCATCACCAGGTCTACGTCGTCGGTAAGTCCGAAATGGTTGACCGTGCCACGGCCGCCCTCGCCGAATACGCCGATGCCGTGGGCCTCGTCGACCATCACGGTGGCGTCGTACTTTTTGGCCAGGCGCACGATTTCGGGGATGTTGGCCACGTCGCCCTCCATCGAGAAGACGCCGTCAGTGACAATGAGCTTCACCTTCGACGGGTCGCACTTCTGGAGCTGCGCCTCAAGCGAGGCCATATCGTTATGCTTGTATTTAAGCTGCTGAGAAAAGGAGAGGCGACGGCCCTCGATAATCGACGCGTGGTCCTGCTCATCCCACAGGATGTAGTCCTCGCGGCCAGTCAACGTAGACACCACGCCGAGGTTGACGCCGAAGCCGGTGGAGTAAATCATCACATCCTCCTTGCCAATGTACTCGGCCAGACGATGCTCGAGCTGCTTGTGCAGGTCAAGCGTGCCGTTGAGGAAGGGCGAACCCGCACAGCCGGTGCCGTATTTTTTCGTTGCTTCGATCGCGGCCTCCTTGATGCGGGGGTCGTTGACTAAGCCCGAATAGCAGTTGGAGCCGAACATGAGCACCTTCTTGCCATTGATGATGACCTCGGGGTCCTGCTCGGAAGAAATAGCCCTGAAATAGGGATAAACGCCTGCTGCCTTAGCCTCTTGCGGGGCAGTGTACTTAGCCAATTTTGCCTGTAAAAGCTTCATAATTTGAGTCCTTTTCTTTTTCAAAGCGCAAATATACGGCTTTTTTGCCAAACATACGCTATCATTTGCGCAAAAAAGCGAAAACCGGGCTTAATCAGTCCTCGATAATATAGTCTATGTAGGTGACTACGCGCACGTTCTTTATCGACGGGGTATAGGGGTCGCGGTCCTCAATGCTGAACTGCCCTTGCTGGGCCGACTTAATCTTGCCCAGGCGGCTGCCCGAGTCGTCGGCAAACTTCTGAGCGGCGTCGCGGGCGTTGCGGGTAGCCTCGGCAATCATGTCAGGCTTGATGTCGTTGAGCGCCGTGTATTCAAAGATGGTCTGGTAGCTCCAACCGCCCTCGGCCAGCGTGATGCCCTTTTTGAGCAGTTCGCCCTGGCGGTTGATCAGGTCGACGACTTTATCTACGTCGTTAGAGGTGACGGTCAGCACCACAGTGGCCACGTAGCGATATGCTGCACGGTCAGAGGTGTATTGATTGGCCTGAGCATCAGTCAGTGATGGAGCCTCGATCATTATCTCGTCCTTAGCCACGCCATTGGAGGTGAGGTATTCGACGATAGTAGAGTTGCTTGACTCCATCTGGTTATAAACTGTGTTCAGGTCGTTGCCCAAGATTTTGTACACAATGGGCCAAGTCACCTTGTTGGCTTTGACTTCACGCTCCGACAGACCGCGTACACTTACTACACGCGAGTTAGTAGAAAAAGATTTGACGCCGCTGCGGATACAGAGGCCGAGGGCCAGCAGGCCAATGGCGACCAGCGCCGCCGAAATAATTTTTGCTTTCATAATAGGGTCAAATATCTAATCGAATTTCACGAATGCCAGGGGCAGAAGGCTGTGTACCGACGGCAACACGAATATGCGGTCGAGACCAACTAGCAGCACTTGCACAGGCGCTCCGGCCAGCGCCTCGTATTAGAGCAGCGACTGACGGCATGCTCCACAGGGAGCGATGGGTTCGGCACAGAACTCGCCCGAAGTGTCACGAGCAGCTATCGCGATAGCCTTGAACTTATCGTCCGGATGCTCGGCGCCGGCGTAGAAGCATGCCGTACGCTCAGCGCAAAGGCCCGACGGGTAAGCCACATTCTCCTGATTAGCGCCAGTCACAATCACACCACTCTCCAGCCGTATGGCCGCGCCCACGCGGAAATGGCTGTAAGGCGCATACGACTTGTAGGTCATAGCCTTGGCCCTGTCCACAAGTTCCCTCTGCTCAGCCGACAACTCATCATAAGCCATCGACGCTATATTGGTAGTAATGCTAATGTTTTCCATATCTTCAATATTAACTCCGCAAATATACCACATCTCCCCCAATTCCCCAAGCTTTTCACATAAAAAGCATATTCGCAAAATGGAAAACGCCGCGCCTGGGTGGGCGCGGCGTTTGTATGGGGGATGTGGGGGATTATTCCTTGATGCGCTCGACGTACTTGCCGTCGCGGGTGTCGATGCGGACCTTGTCACCGATGTTGATGAACAGGGGAACGCGGACCTCGGCGCCGGTCTCGACGGTGGCGGGCTTGAGGGTGTTGGTGGCGGTGTCACCCTTGATACCGGGCTCGGTGTAGGTGATTTCAAGCACCACGTTGACGGGCATTTCGCAGGTGAGGATGGTCTCGCTGGCAGCATGCACCATGGCTTCGCAGATATCGCCCTCCTTGAGGAACTGTACGCCTTCGATGCCTTCGCCGGGGATAACGACTTCTTCCCAGGTCTCGGTGTGCATGAAATGGTAGCCCATGTCGTCCTTGTATGAGTACTGGTAGGGGCGGCGCTCGATGCGCACTTCGTTGACTTTTACGCCAGAGTTCCAGGTCTTGTCGAGGATGCGGCCGGTCTTGACGTTCTTGAGCTTAGTGCGAACGAAAGCGGGGCCTTTGCCGGGCTTAACGTGCAGAAACTCGACGATGAAGTAGTATTCGCCGTCGATATCGAGGCACATGCCATTTTTGAAATCAGCTGTTGTTGCCATAAAAAGTATTTAGTTCTTTATTTTGTGCGCAAAATTACTAATTTTTATCCAATCTCACAAATTTTTGTGCAGGTATTAATCTTCACTTGAAGAGGAGCTGTGCCACTTCGTGGAGGCCGCGGCGCCAGGTAAGGAACTCGTGGGCAGTGCCTTCGCTCACGTGGGCGTGGGCATTATAGCCCGCGGCCTGCAGATCCTCTACGGCCTTGCGCACCTGGTCGGGGTTCTCCTTGCTGCCGCAGCTGATGAAGATGAGGTCAGCGCGCTCGGGGTCGTTGATGTCAGCAGGGCTGTAAGTGCCGCCGCTGAGCACACAGTATGAACCGAAGAGCTCGGGACGAGCCAGTGTGATGGCGCGGGTCTCCATGCCGCCCATCGACAGGCCGGCCATGGCGCGGTGCTTCTTGTCTGCGATAGTGCGGAAGTTGGCGTCGACAAAGGGCACAAGCTCGTCCGCCATCATAGCCTCAAAGTCAGTCATGCAGCGCTGGATGGCACCCATGTCGCCAAACTTCACGTCGTTGGTCAGGCCATAGGTCATCACCACGATGCAAGGCTCAGCCTTGCCGTCGGCGATGAGATTGTCCATGATCACGCCGGCCTTGCCTTGAACGGGCCACGAAGTCTCGTTCTCGCCCCAGCCATGCTGGAGGTAGAGCACGGGGTACTTCTTCTTGGCGTTCTTGGCATCGCCGTATCCTGCCGGAGTATAGACGTAAGCCGGATGCAGGGTCTCCTTGTCACCGTCCTTGTGGGGGAAGTAGACGAGCTGGAGATTGCCGTGGGGGATGTCGAGGCGCTCCTGGTAGAAGTCGCTGTCATGGGCGGGAACCTCGACGCCGCTCATCCAGCGGCAGCCGCCGTAATAGGGGTTGGTGCCCGGGTCGATCACCTGCGCGCCGTCGATGTTGACAGTATAATAATGGAAACCCTCGTCCTCGGGGACAAGCGTAGTGCCCATCCACGAGCCGTCGGCCTGCTTTTTGAGCACGGTGCCACCCATGCCGCCGCCGTGGCCGGCCGAGCAGATGACGTAGCGAGCCTTAGGAGCGTCGATGCGGAAGCGGACATAACCCTGCGAGTTGACCTGTGGATAATTGCAGCGGGGCTGGCAGGTGGCGCTGGGCTGAAAGTCCTCGATGATTTCGGCATTGTCAATAGCGGGGTCAAAGTCGCGGACTACGTAGTAAGCGTTCTTGCGCTTGTAGTCGCGGTCGAAGAGCAGCGGATAGTTGTTGGGGCCGAGCCACGAATCGCGGTCGCCAACGTTCCAGAACGTCACGCAGTCTACCTTGTCGGCATGTTTGCGCAGCGCACGGAAGATGGCGGCGTACTGAGCCTCCTGCAGCAGGCGCTGGTCATCGGTGAGCTTGGCGCCCTCATTGCGGTTGAAGCGGAGCTGGCCGCCCATCTCGTCGTTGACGCGCACGTCAAGTTCGGTGACGTGGATATGGTCTACGATGCTGCCATAGAGCTCAAGGGCTGCTTCGATTTCCTCCTCGGTGGGGCCGTAGATATTGTAGTGGCCCTGCATGCCGATGCCGTGGATGGGCACTCCGTCCTCGATCATCCCCTTGACCATCTCGTAGATGCGTTGGCTCTTGACGGGGTCGCACTCGTTATAGTCATTATAGAAAAGGAGTGCGTCGGGGTCGGCCTCGTGGGCATACTGGAAAGCGGCGCGGATAAACGAATCGTCACCACAAATCTTATACCAGAGCGATTCTCGCAGTGGGTTGCCCCACGGCATTTTCGAGTCAGAGATGCACTCGTTGGTCACGTCCCAGCAGTAGACCACGTCCTTGTAGCGCGTCACGACAGAGTCAATGTGGGTTTTGAGGCGCTTGAGCAGCACATCCTTCTTGACTAGCTTGCCTTTCTTGTCGTAGAACATCCAGTCGCCCACCTGGGTGTGCCACAGCAAATTGTGGCCGCGCAGCTTAATACCGTGCTTGCGGGCGAAATTGGCGATAGAGTCTGCTCCGCCCCAGTTCCACACGCCCTCCTTGGGCTGAACCGAAACGGGCTTCATAGCGTTTTCTGCGGTTAGGCTGTTAAACTCCTTGCAGATGAGCGCGCCCTGCTGGGGGTCATCCACATTGCGGAGGTTGAGGGCCGCACCGACCAGGAAGTAATCGGAATAGGCATCTTTGAGGCCCACGTTGTCCTCGGGACGCTCTTGGCGCCACTGCGCCAGGCTGGTAAGAGCCGTGAGGGCGCAGAGACTGGCGATGAATAGTTTTTTCATTGGCTATTTTTTTAGATTAGATGGATAATTTTCTTGAGAAATAGGACTTAAGCACCTCGGCACTCTCTTGCGGCGGGGTGATGATGTCGAGGATGGCAGGCCGCTCGCTCTCAACAATGAATTGTGGCCACACTTGTTCAAACTCTGCAGCACTCTCTGCTCGGAAATAGGCGAAGCCGTAGGCGTCGGCCAACTGGCGCAGGGGCAAATTCACACGGCAACAGAATCGCTCTTCAAGTTCGTCAAGTTTGGAAGTTGCGTCAATAAATCGGAATATGCCACCTCCGCCATTGTTAAGCACAGCCATCTTAAAGCGCGGGCTGATGCAGGTTGCCGCCAACGCGCCAATGTCGTACTGGCAGCTCATATCGCCTGTCACCAAGAGTGTTACTCCTTCGGTGACAGCAGCCGCGCCGATGGCTGTGGATGTGCAGCCGTCGATACCGCTCACTCCCCTATTGCAGTCGATGCGTGAGATGTGCCCGTAATCGAAAAGTTGTGCATAACGCACGGCCGTGCCGTTGGACAGTTGCAAATGCCATCCCTCGGGGATGCGGGGCACCAGCATTGACATAGCCTTGTAGTCGCTCCACGGCGCACGCTCGGCGTATGCCGCATCGAGGGCATCAGCTTTTGCAACCACCTCAGCCCAACGTTTCGAATAGTCTGACTGACTGGACACAACAACATCAGCGAGTTGGCTGACAAAGGCCGTCACGTCCATCTCGATACGCTTTTCAAGGCACATGAAGCAGTCCACCGAATGGGGCTGGCAGCCAACGTGCCAATGGCGAAGACGACCTCCATTGACGTAGGAGCCGGACCGCAGCCATTTCTTGACAAAACGCGACACAAGCGAACCTCCAATCGTTATCACCACATCAGGCAGCAAGTCGGCCTTTTCCCCGTCTGACAACACGCTCAGCGCGCTGTCGATTTTTGCGACCGAACCTATGCTGACGTTGGCTTGGGCCTCATGCATGATGGCAAAATTGGAGAGTG
>CAMWUM010000060.1 GCA_947177435.1 uncultured Muribaculaceae bacterium | reverse complement strand
CCCCCGCCCCGGTCGCTGAAAGCGGTTTGTCGGAGGTGGCCCTCGACCCAGAGCCCATTCCCGAGCCGGAGCCCTCTGATTACTCTGATACCCCCCTCACCGAGCCTCAAGAATACTATTACGAGGAAGAGGAAAAGCCCTCCCTCCCCATCTTCTGGATAATCTGGTCAGCAGTGCTTGGCGCGGTCATAGGCCTGCTGATCGGCTTCCTGCTGCACGACCCCATCATGGGCCTCTTTGAGCCAAGCCTTAACAAGCCCGCCGATGAAGTTACCCTCACCGAGCCTTGGATGGAGGAAACGCAGACCGAAGAGCCCGAGCAAGAAACACAAGCCCCCGAGCCAGTGGAAGAAACGGCAACAGCCGCCACACCAGCACCCGAGCCCGAGCAAACCGCTCCGGCATCGGATGCAGTCGTTTACGACTACGTGACCACCCCCCTCAGCGACTTGGCCAGAAAGCACTACGGCAACAAAAACTATTGGGTCTACATCTATCTCGAAAACAAAGACAAGATTTCTGACCCAAACAGGGTGCCCTCAAACATCAAACTCGTAATTCCCCCGAAGGAAAAATACGAGTCAGGTTCCACTGAATCAGAAAAATCTGAAAACGCCAAACGCAAGGCGAACGAAATCCTCAAAGGCATCAAATAGCCAACGCTTCGGCCACAACGAAATTGCTGCCTCCGACGAACACGAAATCGTCGGGGGCGCTTTCTTTTCGGGCAACATCAACGGCCTCCTTGACGCTGGCAAAAGCCCGACCGTTCAAGCCATTAGCCTCGCCAAGCGCCAAAAGGCTCTCCGCACTGCGCGCCCTCTTGACGTCGGGCGCTGCGAAATAATATGTGGCAGCCTTGGGCAGCATACTGAATATCGCGTCCACATCCTTATCGTTGGCAAAGCCAAGAACAATCCTTGTCGTCCTCAGCTCGGCTATCGCAGCCAAGCGCGGAGCGAGGTACTGCCAAGCGCCGCTGTTATGGCCCGTATCGCAGATGGTCTCGGGATTGTCGGCCATGCGCATCCACCTGCCCATCAGGCCGGTGCGAGCCTGCACGTCAGCCATGCCCTCGACTATAGCCTCCCTGTGCACGAAAGGCAGGAAATCAAGCGCGGCAAGCACCGTGGCGGCATTCTTGGGCTGGCAAGAACCGATCAAGTCGCAGGCCACCTCAATACACTCGCTTGTAGGGACGCACGGCCCGTGCGTCCGCACCCAAGAATAAACCGTCCTGCCATCCTCCTCTCGCCAATTGAGCGGGTGCTCGTCGGCAAAGACGATCGGCGCGCCGACTTCCTCAGCCTTCTGGCGGAACACCTCTTTTACCTCCCCTGCCGACTCGCCTATTACGACGGGGACTCCGGGCTTGATGATGCCGGCCTTCTCGCGTGCGATGGCTGCGGGAGTATCACCGAGGAGAGCCACATGGTCAAGTGAAATGTTGGTGATAACCGAGAGGATGGGCGTAATGATATTGGTGGTGTCGAGCCTGCCGCCGAGGCCAACCTCTATCACGGCATAGTCCACACCCTGCGTGGCGAAATAGTCAAACGCCATGATGGTGGTCAGTTCGAAGAACGATGGCTGGCAGCCGAGGCCGTACTCGCGGTAGCGCCTTACGAAATCCACCACTGCCTCCTCGCTAATCATCTCTCCATTTACACGGATGCGCTCGCGAAAGTCTACTAAGTGGGGCGAGGTGTACAGGCCCACCTTATATCCCGCGGCCATAAGTACGGAAGCCAACGAGTGGGAAACGCTGCCCTTGCCGTTGGTGCCTCCTACGTGTATGCTTTTAAACCGCTCGTGAGGATGGCCGAAAGCCGTATCGAGGGTTCGCGACGTATCGAGTCCGGGCTTGTAGGCGCCGGGGCCAATGACTGAAAACATGGGCAGCTGGTCGTAGAGCCACTGCACCGTCTGTTGGTATTCACTGCTCATTTCAGAATATCAAATAACCGGCAAGTCCGGCACCGATGATAACCAGTATGGGATGCACCTTGGTGAAAAACACCACGCAAAAAGCCGCGGCGCAGATGGCGATGCTCCACAGCACGTCGGGCGTGGTCGAGCCGAAGTTGGCGCTGTTCATAAGCAACATGGCCGCCGAGGCGATGAGGCCGACCACCACCGGGCGCAGGCCCATAAACACGCCTTTGACTATGGCACTCTCCTTGTGGCGCTTGATGAAGTGGCTGGTATAAGACACCAGCAAAAACGACGGAAGCACCACCACCAGCGTGCAGATTATCGACCCGAGTATTCCCCAGGCAGGATTGCTGAAATCGGGCGAGGCCTGCTGCGGCACCACGTAGCCGATGTATGTGGCCGAGTTGATGCCGATGGGGCCGGGGGTCATCTGCGAGATGGCCACAATGTCGGTGAATGTCTTTTCGCTAATCCACCCGTTTCCCACAATCTCGCTCTCAATCAGCGCCAGCATGGCATAACCGCCACCGAATCCGAAGAGACCGATTTTAAGATAGCTCCAAATAAGTCTGAGAAAAATCATTTCATCCTATTTTATGCCCAGATCGCCGGGGGCGGTGAGCAGGTGAAACATAAGTTCGCGGAAGAGCGCGTGCTCGTTCTGGCGCGAGCCGTTGCCCTTGCTGCGCACGTCGAACTGCCTTAGCGCCCATATCGCCTCGATCACTTGGAAGGCGTTGTAGCTGCGCATGCCGGCGCGCACTCGCCTTAGCGGATAGGCGCTTTTCAGCCCGAGAGCAGCCATCAGGCCCTGGTCGGTCTTGTCCTTGGCGTAGTAGGCCACGAGCAGGTCGGAAAAAAAGTTGAACAAGGCCGACGTGGTCATTACCAGTGGATTGGCCTTGGGATTAGAAGCAAAGTAATTGGCTATGCGCATCACCTTGGCCGCATCCTTGCCCGAGAGGGCGTCGACAAGTTCGAAACTGTTGAAATCCTTGCTGATGCCGATGTTCTTCTCCACTATATCGGGCGTAATCATAGCACCGGCGGGAAGAAGCGACGCCAACTTATCGATCTCGTTGAACATGTGGCTGAGATCCGCGCCGATGAAATCGCGCAGCATCTCCACCGACTTGGCATCAGCCGTGAGCCCCTTTTGCTTGACATAGCCGTTGATCAGAGCCGGCAACTGCCATTCTGTCGGCTTTTTCGATTCAAAGACCACAGCCTTGCTCTTGGCCGCGGCCAACAACTCCTTTCCCTTGGCCTTGTCGCCACGAAAGACAATCACCAGCACAGTGGTCGGCGACGGGTTCTGCACATATTTATACAGGCGGTTGATTTGGTCGGCGCGCACGGCCTGGGCCTCTTTGAGGATCACCACCTGGCGCTCGGCCATCATCGGGTAACGCGAGCATATGTCCATCACCTGCCCCGGCTGCACCTGGGTGGCATAGAGTATGTACTGGTTGAATTCCTTGTCGGCCTCAGGCAACACGTTTTCGAAATCCTTCACGAGTTCATCTACGTAGTACCCCTCCTCTCCATGGAGCAGGTACACCGGCGCCAACTTACCCTGCCGGATCTGCTGACGCAAACTGTCGAATGTCACTGCCGCTGCCGCCATGCCGATTAAGTGTTTCTAAGCCTCTCTTTTTCCTTTATCACCTTGCGTATCTGGTCAATGAAGCCCTCGCCGCCGTCGCGGAGAAAGCCGACCTTGATGGGCAGGTAATATGCGTAGCGCTTGAGGCTGTGCGGAAAGTATGGCGAATTGGCCATGCGCACGGCGTCCTTCTCCGTAGTCACCATGAACTTGTGCTTGCCGCCCATAGTCTCAAACCGCTTCTGTATGAATGCCATGTCGCGCTTTGAGTAGTTATGGTGGTCAGAAAACACGTTGACCCTCACCGACGGCTTGAAATGCTTGAGGTATCTTACGAAAGGCTTTGGATTGCCGATGCCGGCCACGATGTAGAGCATATCCTCATCGGTGAGCCAGTCAAGAGCAGGAGCCACGTCGGGCGCTTCGTCGGGGAATATCGGCTTGAGCTTGCCATAGGCCAGCTTGGAGAAAAACACCCGCTGCCAGGCCGAAAGCTTGAGATTCTCTTCGAAGATGCGCAGGTCAATGTCGCGCATGCGCTCCGAGCATTTGCTCGCCACCACTATGTCGGCCCTGCGCACTCCGGCTCGCGACTCGCGCAGGCGTCCGTATGGCAGCATCGAGTCCTCGAAAAACGGACGCGACTGCTCGGTCAGGAGCACCGACACCGTAGGCTTGACGTAGCGGTGCTGAAAAGCATCGTCAAGCACAATGAGGTTGATGTCAGGATCGATGCGCAGCAGTTCGGCGATGCCTTTGACGCGGTCTTCGCACACTGCCACGGGCACCTCGCACCCGAACTTATGGTAAATCTGATACGGCTCGTCGCCTATGTCGGCGGGCGTTGACCGCCTGGTGGCCATCACGAAGCCGGATGTGGAGCGCTTGTATCCGCGGCTGACCATGGCCATGTGGTGGCTGTGGCGCATATGCTCTATGATGTACTCCACGTGGGGCGTCTTGCCCGTGCCGCCGACGGCGAGGTTGCCGACCACGATGACCGGCACGTCAAACTCTTTCTCTTTCAAAAGGCCAAAGTCGAAGCACTTGTTGCGCACATAGGTGCCCACCCCATAGAGCCATGACATGGGGCAGAGCACAATCTTAGCCAGTGCGCCGTGCTTACTCATAGGCCTATTGGATGAAGATAGGCTCCATGCGAGCCTGCACAGGATTCATATTCTTGATTTCACGCAGATAGGCCGCATCGATCAGGTACTTGTCCTCAACTCCGAGCTTCGCCTTGGCTCCATCGAGCACGATGCCAAACAGACCCAGCTGCTTTTTGGGATAGCATACGTACTTGTTGCTGTCGAGGCCGCACTTCTTGGCCACCGCGCTAATGGCTGTGTTGAGGTCGCCGAGCTGGTCAACAAGGCCGAGCTTAAGGGCCGACTGGCCATCCCACACGCGGCCTCCGCCGATGCGGCGCACCTCAGCGGGCTCCATGTGGCGGCCTGCGGCCACGCGGCTCACGAAGGTGTCGTAGCCATTCTCGACATATCCCTGCATGGCAGCGTGCTGGCGCTCGGTGAGCGGGCCGAAAGGAATCAGCATGGTCGAGCCGGGATTGGTCTCGACGGTCTGCGTATTGATGCCAAGCTTGTCACTGAGCAGTTCCTCGGCGTTGAACAGGAGGCCGAAAATGCCGATCGAGCCGGTAAGCGTGTTGGCGTCGGCATAGATGCGGTCGGCACCGCACGAGATATAGTAGCCGCCGGAGGCTGCATAGTCGCCCATCGACACATAGAAGGGCTTGCCCGTCTCCTTGAACTGCTCCAGAGCGTGCCAAATCTGCTCCGAGGCAAACGCGCTGCCGCCGCCGGAATTGACCCTGAGCACCAGGCCGCTCACGTCGTCGTCCTCGGCCAGCTCCTGTATCTGGGCCACAACGGTCGGGCCGACGATGCCGCCGCTGCCGGCGTCAACGATGTCGCCGACGCAGTAGAGCACGGCCACGTGCTTGCTGCTCGACTTGCCGAGCTTGTTGCCATGCTCGGCCATGTAATCAGTGGGAGATATGGTCGGGAGTTTGTCGTCGCTGTCGAGGTCAAGCTTGCCACGGATGATGTCGTCTACCTCGCTACGGTATTTCAGGGCGGTCACCATCTTGGCGTCGACATACTGCTGGGCGCTCCATGCCAGAGAGATGCTGTCGGCCCACATATTCACGTCGGCCACCTGCACGCCCTGGTGCTTGGCGATGCTGCCTGCCACGTCGCCCCAGATGTTGTCGAGGAACACACGCGTCTGCAGCACGCTCGAGTCGCTCATGTCAGTGCGGAGGTAAGGCTCGACGGCGCTCTTGAAGTCGCCGACCTTGACCACCTCGGCCTTAACGCCGATTTTGTCGAGCAGATTCTTGAAGAACATTGTGGTTGAGGCCATGCCGTGGATATCGACAGAGCCAACGGGGTTGAGGTAGATATCATCGGCGCCCGTGGCCACGTAGTAGTCTTCCTGAGTATAGTTGTCGGAATATGCGTAAACCCATTTGCCCGAGGTCTTGAAGTCCGCCAAGGCCTCCAGAATCTCGCCGCGCGACGCAACGCCGAGCGACGATCCGGCGCAGTTGATGTAAATGCCCTTAATGTCTTTGTCATCCTTGGCCAGGCGGATGGAGGTCACGATGTCGCTGAGGTTCTCGCCCGTCTCGTAGCCGAACACCATGTCCTGCACGGTGGGCACGTACTCGCGCTCAACGATGCTGCCGGCCAAGTCGATGTAAAGCACAGACTTGCTGCTGAATATCGACCCCTCAGAGGTGAGCAGTGAAACAAGGCCAAACATCATGGCCACAAAGAATATGATTATGAAAATCCAGATGCCCGTAATCGTACCGAGGACCGAGATGAAAAAACGCTTAAGCATATTTTGTTCTTTTAATTTCTATAGGATGCGTGGCGGCAAAATCCACCAATTTAATTTCAACCGACAAAATTACAAAAAAAATCAATAACTCACTTATTTTTTCGTAAATTTGCAAAAATTTTTGTTTAATTTTCTCGGCCTTATGTGTATATGGTGTAGAGAATCTTGAAATGGATAGCAACACGTTTTGCACATACGCTGACAAAATGCGCCGGGCGGCCGAACTCGCGGCCCGCTCGGCGGGTTGCTCGACTCATGACGCCCAGGACGTGGCCTCTGAGACAATGATCAGCCTGTGGATGCTGCTCGACCGTCTGCAAGAGTCGACTTGCGTGGCATACGCTGCCGTGGCCGCTCGCCACAAGGCCTTCAACTCGCTGCGCGGCAGCCCCATGGCCAGGCTCGACGACCTGCCTGGAGGCGAACCGCCGGGCAGGTCGGCCCCCTCGCCCGAGGAACGGCTGATCGGCGAGGAGGATGTCGGATGGTTTCTGCAGCGCATCGACTCGCTGCCGCCCACCCAGCAGGCCATTCTGAGGCTCAGGCAAGTCGAAATGCTCGACAACGCCGACATAGCCGCCCGCCTCGGCATAAGCGAGACCTCGGTGGCCACCCTGCTCTCCCGAGCGCGAAAAACAATGTACAACGCCATAAAACAACGAATGAAGCAATGAAACGTTACGACGACATACAGCAGCTGGCCGACCGATTTCTCGACGGCTGCACCTCGCTGGCCGAAGAGCGCGAGCTCGAGCGCTTCTTCGCTGACCACAAGGCCGATATCGCATCCATGCCTGAGCATCTGCAAGTGATTGCCGAGATGTTTGGCGGATTTGCCGTGGCCGCTCCCGCCCCAGCCAAGCAGCCCGCATGGCGCCGCTGGCGATGGGCTGCCTCAGCGGCTGCGGCTGCATGCATCACGGCCATCCTCGCTCTGGCCCTATGGCGCGCAGATGCCCCCGAGACCGAGCATACCGCATCTGTCACTGACTCAACCGTGCCTCCCACCCTTCTCATCGCCTTTGACGTGCCGGTGGAATACCCTGAAGAGACGCTAGCCCCTGTCCGTCCCACTCATCGCTGCTTGCGGCGCCCTTCCCTGTCCGTACAGCAGCCCATCGCCTCAGAAGCCGTGGCCGCAAGCAATGAAGCAGTCCCCATCCCCATGGGCAGCGACAACAGCTTGGAGACCGTCATGCAGGCGTGCGAACTGGCCGTGCTCGAGGCCAAGTTTCAGACCTATAAGACATCTGTAACATATGTGAAAATCTGATAATAAGTATATGAAAAAAATAATAACTTCCATCTTAGCCATATTGCTGCTGGCGCTCCCCGCCGCCGCCGAAGAGTTTGCCATGCAGAAAGCCGTCAACATGGTCGCGTTAGGCGTGGGCGCCAACCGCTCTGTCAGCCGCGGCACCACATGGTATTTTTCTAAATATACCCTCAAGCATTGCAACCAAGACGCACTTAACCCCCTGATGCTTGCCTACGACAAAGACCTCGACAACAAAAAGGTTACGCTCGCCATCCAGCAGTCGGCACCATTTTCGTACTCGATTAAGTACAACCAAACCGACGCGCCGTTGATGCTTAACTCCAATAACTTTGACAATATCATGCTCATTGTTGGCCAACCAAACTTAACCGGCAAGATGCCTCAGGTAATCGTGGCGGTGTTGTGGTCGGCCTCCGGTATGGCCGGCCCCGTCAATGGCGAAATGTACATCATCGAGCGCGACCCAGTGCTCGCAGCGGAGCGCAACGATTTCAACGTACCCGAGCCTCTGATAACTAACGAAAACCTCTTGCGCCTGTCCTTCTACTGCCAGACGTATCAGGAAAACTACAATTACCGCCATGGCACCAACATCGTCAACGCCGTAGCCTTGGTCGTGCCTGAAATCATAAACAACGGCACCCCCGACGAAATCGAAACAGCCCAAAACCTGCTGGCCCAGATGATTGCAGTTACTCCCTCGCCTGCCACCGCTACGTTAGGCTCTACGTGGGAAAAAGAATTGGAATACTGCTCCAAGACCCTTCTTAACCTCATGCAACGCCTTTCGTCCGGCTCGGGCACGAGCCAGTACCAGGCAACTCCGAATACTTTCGTCATCAATGGCACCATCGACCCTGAACTTTGGGACATAGGCTATTACGTATATACCAGCGGTCCTACACTGATGGTCAACACCACCACCAGCGAATTGATAACGGCCACCGACCAAACGTTCTCATACCAGACCGAACTCAGCGAAGTCACCATCGGCCGCCTGCAAGCCCTTTTCAAGGACGGATCAATCTGCAACGCATGTATACAGTTCCCATTCGTGCCAGGCCAGGTGGCTAACGTAGCCGTCCACAATGGCTGGTACACTCTCACCGGCTCAGATTTTTACAACGATTATTCTACATGCATCAACCTTCCGTCGGCCAAAGTAATCTATGAATACGCCAAGGCCCACATCTACGAGCCCGGCGTCGTCACTGCCGCCTTTATGAGCAACAAACTCAGTCGCGACCAGCTCGTCGCGCTTTACACCCTTATCACTCCCGATTGCCGGTCGTCTGCCCTCGGCACGTTCTTGCGCAAGTATTTCTAAATTCGCCGCAATTTTTTGCCGGACA
>CAMWUM010000059.1 GCA_947177435.1 uncultured Muribaculaceae bacterium | reverse complement strand
ACCGCAAGGTATCCAATAGATACGAACTTAACCCAAATTAAAAACATAGCACCTGAAAAAATTCTACGCTATCTTGGCTGCTGCAGTCGTCGGTTCCGCCGCCGCTTCAGCCCAGCTCCCGGCTAAGAGCTTTAAAGAGGCTGGCCTCGTGCCCGTGACTGGTTTCCAGCTGTCGGAGACCTCGATCAATGGTGACGCAGTGAAATCTGTCAACTCAGGTGTTGTCGGTCAGACCACTCGTAAGGCCGCTCCTTCTCGCTCGGCTGAGAACGTCGTCGATTTCAATTTCGGCGAATACCTCATCACTTTCTATGACGAGGAAACTCCTTTCAACACTCGCCTTAATCCCGCCATCATCACTAAGGACGAAACCAATGTTACGGATAGCACCGTAGTCATTTCGCAGTTCTATTACTCTGATGCAATGGATATGTCTGCCCTCACTGTTTTCGAAGATATCACCTTCAGCGATGGCACTTACACTCTTCCTGTCCTCAAAATCCCCGGAGACGGACAGACTCCTTACCTCACTTTGGAAGGTCAAGATGGTACTACTACCACTTACTATCTCTATCTTTGCTCGCCCTCGCAGAGCAAGATCTACATGGACGATCTTGAATGGGTAATCGATGAGTCAGGTGAACTCTGGTTCCTCTATAACAACTCTGTTAGCCTTGGCTTCTTTACTGAAAGCCCCTCTGGCGGTTTCAGCGGATACTTCATGGATCCCGGTATTTCTTTCTACAAGAAAAACGCTGAGATGACCGCTATGTTCTATGATGGCGAAGGTAGCTACGTAGAGGCTTCTTGCCCCGTTTGGACATATGTTACTCACGGTTCTTATACCAATGGCGAGCCTTATACCGCAGTATTTGCTGCCGGCTGGGGTGCTTGTGGTGAACCCTTCCACTTTATGATTGAGGATCTTGGCGAAGACCAGTATGTGGCTGCCGCTTACGACCAGGTAGGCTGGGAAACTGAGGCTGGAGACGCCTACTTCTGCGATGTTGTTTTTGATGATCAGGGCAATCCTGACTTCTACTGGTATATCGATGGCCAAGAGAAGATTTGGATGGTTGCAAACATCGGCGTTGATGGCGAAGGCAACACCGTATTCTCTCAGGATGGCGATTGGTGCCTCTTCAACACTGACCAGGGCATCGTCACCACCTGGAAAGAAGGTACCACCGTACTTGATTACTACATCGGTGTAGGTGAAGGTCAAGGTGGCGACGAGCCTGACGGAATCGAGGCCATCGACAGTGAGAACGCTCCCGCTGAGTACTACAACCTGCAGGGCGTGAAGGTGGCTAACCCCACCCCTGGCCAGCTCTACATCGTAAAGCAGGGCTCGAAGGTTAGCAAGGTTATCCGCTAATCATCTCCCCCACAATAACTCACAGCCGCGCCCCCTCACTGGGGCGCGGCTTTTTTGTGTCCGCACAATTATTTTGGGGATTGCGCGTTAATAATGGTATGAGATTACTGCTACTGCATATTTTGCTGGCCATTGCAGCTGTAGCCCAGGCGGGCGTCACCATCACCGGACGGGTGACTCAGGAGGAGAACGAGCCGCTTGAGTTCGCCACGGTGCGCGTGGCTGGCACAGCCTTAGGCGCCACCACAGGCCTCGATGGCCGCTTTTCTATAACCGCCCCCGAGGCCGACACCATCGTGGTGGTGTTTTCATGCATCGGCTACGAGGAGGTCAAGCGCCACCTCTATGACGCCAAGGACACCGTCACTCTCAACGTCAAGCTTACTCCCGCCGAGTACGCCCTCGAGGGAATTGAAGTCACCGAATTTCGCCGCCAGACCGGCCAGATGCAAGACCTTAACTTTGATGCCTACCGTAAGTCGCCCGATGCGTCGGGCGGCAGCGTCGAGGCCATGCTTACTACAATGGCTGGCGTCACGTCGGGCAATGAGATGTCGTCGCAATACTCCGTGCGCGGCGGCTCATACGACGAAAACAGCGTGTACATCAACGGCATTGAGGTCTATCGCCCGCAGCTCGTAACATCCGGCCAGCAGGAGGGCCTGTCGGTGATCAATCCCGACCTGGTGGGCTCGGTCAACTTCTCGACGGGCGGCTTCCCGGCGCAGTACGGCGATCGCATGTCGTCATCGCTTGACATCACATACCGCCAGCCTGAGGCGTTTGAGGGGTCGGTCAGCGCCTCTCTTATGGGCGCCAGCCTGGCCATCGGCACGGCCTCCAAGCGATTTTCGATGCTCCACGGCCTGCGCTATAAGAGCAACGCGTCGTTGCTATCGTCGATGGAGGACAAGGGCGAGTATGACCCGCGCTTCTTCGATTACCAGACCTCGATAACGCTGAAATGCAGCGACCGCATCACGGCCTCGGTGCTCGGCAACATTGCCATCAACGATTACCGCTTCGTGCCAGCCAGCCGCACCACCAGCTTCGGCACAAGCACCGACGCCAAGCAGTTCAAGGTCTATTTCGACGGCCAGGAAAAGGACCGGTTCGAAACGTTCTTCGGAGCCGCTACGCTTACATACGCCACCGGCAAAAAGCACTCGTATTCTCTGTTGCTGTCGGGCTACCTCACCAACGAACTTGTGGCTTACGACATATCGGGTGAGTACTGGCTCGACCAGGCCGGCACCTCCGGCTCGGGTTCAGACGGCGCGGCCATTGGCGGCGAACTTGGAGTGGGCCGTTACCACGAACACGCGCGCAACCGCCTGAAAACCTCCGTCGTGACCGTGGCCCTGCGCGGAAACACTGGCCTGGGCAATCACAACCTCAGCTACGGCCTGCAGCTCAACCACGAGAAGATTATGGAGCGCTCGCGTGAGTGGGAACTCCATGATTCGGCGGGTTTCTCGCTGCCCATCCACCCCGACGACCTCAAGGTGATTTATAACCAGTACTCGCACAACGACCTGTCGACCAACCGATTCTCCGCCTACGTGCAGGACTATTTCCGCATGCAGACTGCCACGGGCTTCCTCACTATCAACGCCGGCCTGCGCCTCTCGCATTGGGATTTCAACAAGGAGACACTCGTGAGCCCGCGTGTCAACATCGGCTTTGTGCCTGACAAGGCTCCCAACTGGTCGTTCCGCTTCGCGACGGGCCTTTATTACCAGGCTCCGTTTTTCAAGGAGTACCGCATGCCCGTCGAGGATGGCCAGGGCAACACGGTGATTCAGCTCAACGACAACATAAAGTCGCAGCGCAGCTACCAGTTCATCGGTGGCGCCGATTATACTTTCCGCGCCTTCAATCGCCCGTTCAAACTTTCGGGAGAGGCTTATTATAAGATTCTCGGCAACCTCATCCCCTATGAGGTCAACAACCTAAAGGTAGTGTACACGGGCGTAAATGCGTCGAGCGGATTTGCCGCAGGCATCGATATGAAGCTGTTCGGTCAGTTCGTGCCCGGCTCCGATTCGTGGGTCAGTTTCTCGCTGATGAAGACGCAGGAGGATCTCAATGGCGTAAAGGTGCCGCGCCCGACTGACCGCCGTTACAGCGTGGCGCTCTATTTTACCGATTATTTCCCGAAGTTCCCGAAACTGAAGTTCAGCCTCCGCGGCATATTCTGCGACGGCCTGCCGACCACAGCCCCGCGCTCGTCGCGTGACAAGGGGTATTTCCGCCAGCCTCCTTACAAGCGCGTCGACATCGGATTGTCGTACGCCTTGCTGTCGCCAGCGCAGCCTGGCGAGCCTCGCAGCGGCATCAAGCGCCATATCAAGAGCGTATGGCTTGGCCTCGACGTGTTTAATCTGCTTGACATCAGCAATGTAAGCAGTTATTATTGGGTTACCGACGTCAACAGCATCCAGTACGCCGTGCCCAACTATCTCACTCGCCGTCAGATCAACGTGCGCCTGAGCGTAGATTTCTGAGAAATTATTCGTATATTTGCAAAGTGAACACATTTGCAATGAAAAAACGATTTTTTTCGGCCGCCGGGGCGTTTGTCGTCGTAGGGTGGCTCGTAAGTCTATTAACACAAAAATTCATATTCACCGAGCTCGAAGAGTCGCATATATTTTTGTTCGACAGCGCGTTTGCGCAATCCACCCTGGTTGAGCCGGGCGGCTTGTCCGCATACGTCGCGTCGTTTCTTACGCAGTTTATGATTTGGCCGTGGGCTGGCCCAGTGATTGCCGCGCTGCTCTACGCTATCGTTATTTTCTCCCTCTCCGATATTGCCCTTAGGGCCAAAGCGCCGCTGTGGCTGACGGCCGTGGCCGCACTGGCCTGCGGATGCCTGATGCTGTGTCTTGAAAACAATGCCTTTGAATTTCAAGGCATTGTGGCTTATGCGTTGGCTGCCGCTTGCCTTTGGGCATATTTGCGCATAGGCGAGCGAGGGTGGAGGTTTCTTGCAGGTGTTGTTGGCTCCGCGGCGGCCTATTGGGCTCTCGGTTCGGTCGCATTCCTGCCCGCCGCCTGCGCTTTTGCTTACGAGCTAGTTTTTTGGCGCAAGCGCTGGTGGATCAGCCTCTTGTATCCGGCCATAGTGTTTGTCTTCGGGTGGCTGGCAGTCAAGGCGGGAGTCGTACCCAACATGAAGCAAGCGCTTACCCCCAGCATGTATTACCTCTGGAACTCAACCACCTACATGATGAACTATGCCTGGGCGGCGATGCTGATTTTCATTGTCAATGTGCGCATCTTCGACCATGCAGACGAGGACAAGCCAAAGCGCCAGCTGGTGGTGTTCGGTATCATGGCCGTGGCGATGGCCGTATTTGTCGGCTGCCTTTACTCGATGGTGCATAATGCTGACACGTATAGAGTTAATGCCCAACGCTACTATGCCAAGCACGGCGATTGGCAGGCCATCCTTGACATGGATTACCCAATGGGCGAGGGCACTGCCTTTACGAGCTACCGCTTTTTGGCCATGGCGAAGATGGGTGTGCTCGGCGAGCAAGCCCGTGCGTGTAGGCCATACATTGACTATTACATGTCAAACCAAGAACTCAAACAAAAGACAGACAACCAGGTGCTTAGCGACGTGTTCTTTGCCTGCGACTACATGGGGCAGGCTCGTCGACGCGCCTTTGACACTAATATCGTCACTCCCGGCGCTTTCAATCCTGAGGAAACCAAGAAGTTGGCGCTCATCAACATAGCCTACGGCGACTATGCTGTGGCCGACAAACTGTTGGCGCAGCTCGAAAAGACGCTCTTTTACTCGTGTTGGGCGCGCGAACAGCGGCGTTTTCTCTATGACGACGCGGCTGTCGAGGCAGATCCGCGCCTCGGTGCCATGCGTCGCGCAATTCCGCCTGAGAACCACTACATGAGCCCCAAGGGTACGGCTCGCGACCTCAAATATATCTTCACCGCTAACCCCGACCAGCAGGTGGCTCGGCAATTTTATGACCTTTTCTCCTCCATGACTAATATCTATGAATAAGATACTCAACATATTGTGCCTTGCTATTGTATTTGCGGCCTGCTCGCCGAGCGTTAACATCGACGGCCAGCTTGACGAGGACGTCAACATTTACCCAGACTACAAGGGTGTGACCATCCCGTGTAATATTGCTCCGCTCAATTTCAGTGTAGACAGTGCTCAGGGCCGCTACGCGCTGGTGCTCGACGGCAATGGCAAGTCGCTCACTGTCACTGCCAAGGATGGCGATTTCGACATACCGCAGGATCAGTGGCGCGAGTTGCTCGCTGCTGCTGCCGGCGACAGCCTTAGCGCCACAGTGGCCAAGGAGGTGGATGGCAAATGGTTGGCGTATAGGCCTTTTGGCATTTTCGTCGTGAAGGACACGATTGACCGAATGCTTGTGTACCGCCGCCTGCCGCCGCTGTATGGCCTGTGGATGAATATGGGCATATATCAGCGTGACTTGCAGACGTTTGAAGAGACAGCCATTTACACCAACGACTACAACGATGGCAACTGTGTAAACTGCCATTCGCTTTGCAACCGCCAGCCCGACCGCATGATGATGCACCAGCGCGTCACCAACGGCGGCACATACATATTGAGGGACGGCGAGAAAATCCGCCTCGACTCCAAATTTGACTCCGGGCGCCCGACGCTCACCTATCCCTATTGGCACCCGTCGGGCCGTTTCATCGCCTATTCGGTCAACAATATCTTCCAGGTGTTCCACACCTCCGACCCCAACCGCGTGGAGGTGTGCGACGATGCCTCCGACATCGCGGTTTACGACATCGAGACCAATGAGGCGTTTACCTCGCCGCTGCTCGACAGCAAGGGCAGCCTCGAGACTTTCCCCGCCTTCTCGCCCGACGGCCGCACGCTCTATTTCTGCTCGGCACCGGCGCCGGAGGCCATGCCGCAGGATTACAAGGACGTGCGCTATTCGCTGTGCGCCATCGCTTTCGATCCGGCCACCCGGCAGTTTGGAAACTCTGTCGATACGCTCTTTAACGCCGAGGAGCGAGGGCTATCCGTGTCGTTTCCGCGTCCGTCGCCCGACGGCAGCTATCTGGTGGCCACTGTGCACGGCTACGGCAACTTCTCTATCTGGCATAAGGATGCCGACCTGTGGATAATGGACGTGCATACAGGCGATTGGAGCCCGCTCGACCCGGCCAACAGCCCCGACGTGGACAGTTACCATTCGTGGTCGGGCAACAGCCGGTGGCTCGCTTTCAGCAGTCGCCGCGACGACGGGCTATACACTCGTCCTTACTTTGCGTATATCGACGAAAACGGCCGAGCCGGCAAGCCGTTCATGCTTCCGCAGAGGCATCCGCGGCAGTATTACCGCGACTTACAGGACTCGTACAACATCCCCGAACTCGCCGCTGGCCCCATCGGCCTCACCCCTGCCGAGGCCTGTGAGTGGAGCCGCCAGCCTGCCAAGAAAATAATACTCAAATAATATCCTATCTATGAGAAAGTTTAAACTTTTGGCCTTCGTGGCCGCGTTGTGCCTGCCCATGCTGTGTCGGGCGCATGACCCAGCGCAGACGCTATGGTATGCCGAGCCGGCTCGATGCTGGACCGACGCGCTGCCCATCGGCAATTCCCACCTCGGCGGCATGGTCTACGGCGGCCCCGCCCGCGAGGTGATCTCGCTCAACGAAGAGACGTTCTGGGCTGGCGGCCCGTACAGCAACCTGCGCGCCGACGCCATCGACTCGCTCCCCGCTATCCGCGAACTCGTTTTTTCCGACCGTTTCTCCGAGGCTGAGCAGTTGGTCAATCGTAGCTATTTCACTGGACAGAACGGCATGCGGTTCCTGCCGATGGGCGACGTGTTGATTGACTTTCCCGGCCACGACGCTTACACGGTCTACGAGCGTTCGCTCGACCTGGCCACGGGCATGTCGGAGGTGAAATATCAGGCCGGCGGGGTAGAGTACCGCCGCCAGGCCGTTGCCTCGCTTGCCGACAATGTTATGGCCATGCGCATCAAGGCTTCGCGTCCCGGCGCGCTCGCCTTTGGCATTGGCTTCGCTTCGCAACTCGACTTCGCGGCCGCCAGCGTCGGCGACGTTATCTCTGTCGATGTCAAAGGCGTCGAGCAGGAAGGCGTCGCTCCGGCGCTCAATGCCCGCTGCGAAATCAAGGTGGTGAGCGACGGCAAGGTCACGGCCGACGGAAAAGGCCTCAGCGTGGCCGGCGCCTCCGAGGCTACAATCTACATCGTGGCCGCTACCAATTTCGTCAATTACCAAGACACAAGCCGCGACGCTGTGGCCAAGGCCGACGCGTTGCTCGGGATTGCATCGGCAAAGAAGTTCGACGAGCTGCTGGCTCGCCACCTCAATATGTACAAAGGCCAGTACGACCGGGTGAAGCTCAGCCTCCCCGCAGGCGAAAATTCGTCGCTGCCCACGGCCGAGCGCGTGGCCCGCTACAGCGAGGGCAAGGACTTGGCGCTGGTGGCGTTGATGTTCAATTATGGCCGCTACCTGCTCATCTCTTCGTCGCAGCCCGGCGGCCAGCCTGCCAACCTGCAAGGCGTATGGGCCAACCAGCTTTACGCGCCATGGGACAGCAAGTACACCATCAACATCAACGCCGAGATGAACTATTGGCCGGCCGAAGTCACCAACCTCAGCGAGTTGCACCAGCCGCTGTTCGACATGGTCGAAGACTTGTCGGTCACAGGCGCCGACGCGGCCCGCACGCTCTACGGCGCCGAGGGCTGGGTGGCCCACCACAACACCGATCTGTGGCGCGTCTCGGGCCCCGTAGACGGCGCTTACTGGGGCATGTGGCCCAACGGCGGCGCCTGGCTGGCCACGCACCTGTGGCAGCATTACCTCTTCACCGGTGACCGCGACTTCCTGCAGCGCTACTATCCGCAGATCAAGGGCGCCGCGCAGTTCTACATGACCTACCTCGTCGAGCATCCCAAGTACGGCTGGATGGTGGCCGCTCCCTCCGTTTCGCCCGAGCACGGCTACGAGGGCTCGTCAATCACCGCCGGCTGCACGATGGACAACCAGATAGCCTACGATGCCCTATACAATGCCATCCGCGCCTCTGAAATCCTCGACATTGACGCCGATAGCCGCGAGGTCATGCGCGACATGCTGGCCAAGCTGCCGCCTATGCAGGTGGGTTGCCACGGCCAGCTGCAGGAGTGGCTTATCGACCGCGACGACCCCAAGGACGAGCACCGCCATATCTCGCACCTCTACGGCCTCTACCCGTCGGCCCAAATCACCCCCAACAGCACTCCCGAACTCTTCGCCGCCGCACGCAACACGCTCATCCAGCGCGGCGACCAGGCCACCGGCTGGAGCATCGGCTGGAAAATTAATTTCTGGGCGCGTATGCTCGACGGCAACCACGCCAACTCCATCATCGGCCGCATGCTCACGCTCCTGCCCGCCGACAGCGTGATGCGCGAGCACCCCGACGGCCGCACCTATCCCAACCTCTTCGACGCGCACCCGCCGTTCCAGATTGATGGCAACTTCGGCTTTGCCGCCGGCGTGGCCGAGATGCTGTTGCAAAGCCACGACGGCGCCGTGCACCTGCTCCCGGCTCTCCCCGACGCCTGGAGCCAAGGCTCAGTGCAGGGCCTGAAAGCGCGCGGCAACTACGAAATCGACATGGCATGGAAAGACGCCCC
>CAMWUM010000058.1 GCA_947177435.1 uncultured Muribaculaceae bacterium | reverse complement strand
ACCCCCGGCACCCCCGCCAACAATCCTTTCGCTCCCCAGCCTGCTCAGCCGAAGTCTAAGGCTTGGATGATTGCTCCCATCGCCGGCGGCTCGGCCCTCGTGTTCGGCGGACTTGGTTTTGGCGCTTACGCACTCGTAAATCAGCATGACGAACCCACTCCCCTCCCCGAGGTCGAGCCCGAGAACGAAGATGATGATGTAACCGACGAGGAACAGCAGGAAGAGGAAGAGGTCGTTGATGTAATCGAAGAGGATACCTCCGAGGTTGTGGCCGTTTCGTTCGATCCTTCGGCTGTGCACCAGTCGTTCGCAGTCAACGACAACATGTCGTTTGCCGAGGCATTCGAAGCCGCACGCGAGGACGTAGGTGCCGGTGGCGTATTCGTATGGCACGGCAACATCTTCGGTACTTACACTGCCGACGAGTGGAACTCTATGTCCCATGAAGACCAGCTCGCCTTCTCGTCGAGCTTCCACTACCATGCTCCCGCCGAGGAAACCCTCGTAGCTGAGCAGCCCACAATCGACCCCATAGTCACCAACCCCAATGAAGTGGCCGTTGTCACGGAGGACGAAGATCCCGAAATCATGCTCATCAGCCAGGAGTACGATCCCGAGTCTGACATGACCGTGGCATACATCACCAACGGCGACGACGTGGCCATGCTCGCCGATGTCGACAACGACGGCACCTACGACTATCTCGTATCCGACTTCGACGACAACGGCGAGATCTCCGACGACGAAATCGTCGACATCTCAGACAGCAACCTCACCCAGGCCCAGGTCGGCAACCTCCCCGGATACGAAAACAACGACCCCTACGACTACGCAATGGAGTAAAACTCACAGACATATACGATAAAAGCGCCCTCAATGGGGCGCTTTATTTGTATGCAGGTGTGCCAGAAGTCAAAATCGCGTTGAATGTAGGGACGTACGGTTCGTGCGTCCGACCGCAATATGCTGATTACCAATGCTAGTGACGGACGCACGGGCCGTGCGTCCCTACTTTCTTACATCTACATGTTAGAAACTGAACTGGAAGAGGAGGTTGATGCGCTTGGCTCCGGCGTGCTCGCCGTTGAAGTTCTTGCGCATGCCCATCAGGTACTCGGCTCCGACTTGCAGGCGAGGCGACATGTTCCAGATGACGTTGGCCAGGCCGTAGAGTCCGTACTTGTATTCGTCAGGAGCCACACCCGAGCGAGCCATAAGCCGCGACTCGCTGGCAGCCATCGACACGAACAGGTTGGGCCGTATGTTATACTTCACGGCGGCAGTCAGCCCGTAACACCAGGGGGCATACATGCTGCCGGCGCGTCCGGGCGTGGGCATAAGGTCGATAGTGGTAACCATCAGGTCGTTGAGGTAGGACTCACAACCGCGTCCGCCCACTGCCGAGGCATAAATCGTCCAGTTATAGTCAACGGGGATAACGCCAGAGGCTTGCATGCCGAAGCCGAACTTCGTGCGGTTGGCCCCGGCCAGCAGGTCGCGGTAGGGCACGGCTCGGGCCAGGCCCGATAGGCGCGCATGGCCGGCGCCCCCTGCCCATTGCCATTGGGCGTAAGCCACGATGTCGGGCAGCCAGTCGCGCAGTTCGGCCGTGCTTTTGTTGTCGGCCATAATAGTCGATTTGGGGAATTCGGCCGAGGCAGCCACCACCCAACGGTCCTTTATCGGGTGGCGCCATTGCAGAAGCACCGACGTGTTGTTGACCTGGCCGCACGGGCCCTGCGCGTCGATGACGGGCGGGTTAGCCGCTATGTCAGAGAATGTGCTGGTGGTGTAGCCGATGGTCCACTCGTTGATGGTGACGTATGATTTCTTGATCTTGAACTGCCTGCCGTCGGGGCCGCCGTCAAACGAGCCCTGGATGTAGGCCTGGAAATCGCCCAACGCCTTGTTGACACCTATGATGCGGAAAAAAAGTGCCGTACCGGCCGGAGTGGCGTCGAGCTTGCGGCGCATCATCGGGTTGGCGGGCACGGGTATGGTGTAGGGGATGAAGCCATTATAGGGCACTGAGCCATCGAAATCGTACCAACCGCGCATACGCACGGCGCCGCCGATGCCCATGGCCAACGTGGCGTCGCGGCTCATCATCAGGAAGTAAGGCGCCTGCGGGTCCTGGAAATGGCGGTACTGGTCTACGTAGAACTTATCAATAAGTTCTCTAATCGAGTCGTCGCCCACCTTTTCGTCTTCGCTGCCAAACATCACCAGCCGCTGGCTGTGCTTTAGATCCTCGATCTGCTGCTGCTCAGCATTGACCGGCGCATGGTGGATGCTGTCCACGGTCTGGCCCGACGCCCAGCAAAAAGCCGACGCCGCCAAAATAGCCATAAAATTCCTTCTCTTCATAATATCCTTAATACTTGAAACGTTTATTTTCTAACGTCCACCGCCCCACATTAGTTCGTATATGAAAAAATTTGCGGGGTGGGTAATGAAATTGGGCGGTTGGCTGTCATGATTGCAAACGATAAGGCACAATGGCATTTGACGAAGAGCAGTTCGAGACAATATACAAGCGATGCTTCCCGCAGGCATTGGGGCTGGCAATGAGCCTGCTCTACGACCGGGAGGAAGCCCGCGACGTAGCCCAGCAGGTCTTCGCCAGCCTCTGGGAGACCCGCGTACCGGTGCTCAACCCCGACGCCTTCGTCTACCGCGCAGTGCGCAACGCCTGCTACAACCGCATCGAGCAGCAGACAAACCGCGAACGCATACGCAAACTCTACCAGGTTGAGTTCGACCCGCCGGACTCACCCGACCAGCGCCTCGAAGAGCTGCCCACGGCGCTGGCCAAACTCACAGAACGCGAACGCCAAGTGATACACACAGTATTCGACGGCCAACGCTCCTACAAAGAGGCAGCATCGCACCTCAACCTCTCGGTTGCTTCGATAAACAAACACATAGTCAACGCCTTAAAGACACTTAGAACGCATTTCAACACAACCAAGCCATGACACAGGACCAGCAAGACCGCTTAATCGAAAAAGCCCTCAGCGAGCCACAGCTGCTGACGGCTGAGGAGGCAGACGCCATTATGGCCGACCCCGGCCTGCGTCAACTCTTGTCGGCTGCCGCTCTGCTCAAGGCTGCCGCCCAGCCCGCGCCCGAGTGCGACGTCGAGGCCGAGTGGCAGGCATTCCGCCGCCAAACCATATCCCCCCGAAGGCGCAAGCCCGCCCTGTGGCGCGCCGCCGCCGTCATCGCCGTAGCCATCGGCGCTGCCGCCGCATTCTTGGGCTTGCGCCAAGGCTCAGTCAACGAGAACATTGCGCTCTTCGACACCACCCTGCGCGACACGCTCGTGCTGGTGGTCGAGGCCGAGCCCGCCCCCATGATGGTGGCGCAGGCCCCAACGCCCGTGCCAAAGGCCGTCGCTCACAAGCCCAAGGCCGCCGAACCCAAGGTCGAGGAAATCGACCCTGTCGTAATGCAGGCCCGCGTCGATAACGAGATAGCGATGATACGCGCCGAGTACTACCGCAACATCGCCGCCACCCTCGACATTGACTTCCCCGAAGACCTGCCCGTCCCCGACTTCCAGATTGACGGGCCCGAACTTTCCCTCCTTACCGCACAGTAAAAAAATAAACCATACATATATGAAAGCAAAAATATTCCTCCTAGCCCTGCTGCTGCCCCTGACCGCCGCCGCACAGCAAAACATAATGAAGGCCTGGAAAAACTTTGAGACCCAGTCCGACGTGACCATCGACAGCGAGAAGCACTCAATCGATAAAGATCCTGAGACCGGAAAAAAGACCTACCACGTGGAGTACTGGTCCTTCTCCGTACCCAAGAACAGGTTTCAATTAATCGAGAGCTTTGCAAAGGCATTCGACACCGACGCCGACCATGCCTACTCCGTCAACCAAGGCATAACCACCCGTGCCGACGAGATACAGCTGGCCGTGGGCACCACGGGAAATACCGGCACGGCCTACGTCGGATCCAAGAAAGGTTCGAATTACAAGTATTGCCTCTTCCTCGACCCCGAAGACCCCGAAGGCAACTGCCGTTACTCATACTCGCTCGACTGGATCAACGCAGGCGACAAGTACACAGGCACATTCATGATTACCTACGCCACCACGCTGAAATACCGGCAGTCGCAGTCGCAGAAAACTCAGCAGCCTTCGATGGACTCATATTACTCGAATGGCGTGTATGATTGGGATCAATCCTGGTTCTCCAAATTCATGTCCTTCGTAACCACAATAGAGAAAGGCAGCCCCACGGCACGCCAATTCATAGCCGGACAAATCTTCGATCTCACCAAGGCCGCGCCCACCCAGGCCGACAAAGACACGGCCATCGACGTGCTCAACAGCATGCTGCCTGACCTCGAAAAGAGCAAAGACTCCGTAACAATCACCATTATAAAAAATTGCATTAAGAACCTGCAACAATGAAGCCATTAATCCTCGTCCTATCTCTCCTCTGTTCAATGCCTGCCTTCGCGGGACACACCCTTGACGAATACGTCGACTCCATCGACTGGGATACAGTCGGCCTTTACGAAATCACCGTCACAGCCCAGCGCCGCCTGGTGAGCAAGGAGATAGACCGAGTGAGCTACGACGTGCAGGCCGACGACGAATCCAAGACGTCGCCCCTGCTCGACATCCTCAAAAAGGTGCCTCTGGTGACCGTGCAGCCCGACGGCACCATCCTGGTCAATGGCTCGTCTGACTACAAGATATACCGCAACGGACGCCCCAACGCCTCGTTCTCCAACAATGCCAAGGAACTGTTCCGCAGCATCCCCGCATCGTCAATAAAACGCATCGAAGTGATCACTGACCCCGGAGCGCGCGAGGACGCAGAGGGCGTGTCGGCCATCCTGAACATTGTCACCAACGAAAACACCTCGCTGCGCGGCGTGGCCGGCACGGTTTCAACCAGCGCCAACACCCTCAACTATTATCCCAACTACCTCAACGGCTTCCTGACCACGCAGGTCGACAAGTTCACCATCGCCCCCTATGCCGGCGTGTACCACTCCAGCGGCCCCAGCACCCGAGGTCGCAGCGAAGGACACTACACCTTTGCCGATACCGGGCAAAAGATGGACAACACCTCCGCAAGCGACGGACAGTACTCGTCTTGCTACTGGGGCTTCGACTCGAGCCTCGAAATCGACACGCTCAACCTGCTCACCATCGAATACTCCGGCAACACCTCCGACCAAGACTTCTCTTCGTCGTCATTCACCTCGCTTGCCAATCCCGACGGCTCGCCCGTCTACAGCTACAAAACTGAATGGAGCCAGCCCAACGCCAAATACAACTACCAGCAGGCCGGCGTCAACTATCAGCGCAGCACGCGCCTAAAAGACGAGTCAATCACCCTGTCGTATATGTTCTGCTACTCTAACAGCCACGACGACAGCGAGACGGAATATTACGACGTCTTCGGTACGACCTTCCCTTACTCCGGCACAAACACCCTCAGCAACTCTCGCGGACAGGAACACACCGCGCAGCTCGACTGGGCCAGGCCTTTCGGCAAAAAACATAAGATGGACTTCGGCGCCAAGTACATCTACCGCCGCAGCCGCGGCCTGACCACTCAGGATTACATCGGATGGCAAACAGACGAGACTGACTTCATCTCCCAGACCCACGTGGCATCGCTCTATGCCGACTGGCGCGCGACATTTGGCAAGGTAGGCCTCCGTGCCGGCGTGCGATATGAGTTCTCGCGCCTCGGCGGCGAGTCTAAGGTAGGAAAAACGCCCAAGTACGCCTCCAACTTCAACGACATCGTGCCTAACGCCGCCGTCAACTGGAACATCAATGACTCCCACAGCTTCAAGTTCAGCTACGGCATGCGCATCAACCGCCCCGGCATATGGTACCTCGATCCCTCCGTCTCACAGACGCCCACCTCCGTCTCGCAAGGCAACCCCTACCTGCACAGCGCCAAAAATCACAACATCAACGCCAACTACTCGCTGATGAAGCAGAAGCTTAACCTCGACATCTCGGCTTACATCGACTTCTCCAACAACGGCATTTCCAATGTGCTATACGCTAAGGACAACGTTATGTACAGCACTTACGAAAATGTCGGCAAGAACTTCAACTACGGCTTCAGCGCTTACGCCCAGTGGACCATCTCTGACAAAAGTTCTGTAATGTTCAACGGCTCGGTTCGCCACAGCTCCGCGCGCAATCCCGGACACGAGCCCGGAACCACCGTCAAAAATTCAGGCTGGTATCCTTACATTTACGCCCAGTTGACACAAAAGCTGCCGTGGAAACTGCGTGCCAACGTAGGCCTTAGCTATTGGGGCGGTGGCGGCTCGGGCCCCTACAGCAAGTACGAGTGCGTCGGTTGGAGTTGCTTCGACCACAGCCTGTCGCTCCAGCGCTCTTGGCTCAAGGATGATCGTCTCACCGTGCAACTCTCGACTCAAAACCCGTTCGGTCCGCGCAGGTCCGTGTTCCGCACCGAATCATTCAACAGCGGCCGCGACGGGTACAACATCAACAGGTCATACGCCAACTCCTACGCCTCGGTGCGAGTCTCCTTCCGCTTCGGCTCGCTCCAGGCCAGCGTCAAAAAGACCAAAAGCATCAGCAACGACGACGTCCAGTCCTCCTCTTCTTCCCCCAGCAAATAACCCCCCAGCGTGTTAAGACCCCCCTACCCGCCCCGAATGCGCCGCCCCGCGGCGCATTCATTTTGTCATGCGGGGAAATTTTCGTAATTTTGCCGCATGATTGTTTGCATTACTGAGAAACCGAGCGTGGCTAAGGACATCGGCGACCTGCTGGGCGCCAGGGTGCGCCGCGAAGGCTGGTACGAGGGCGGTCCCGACTGCCCTTACAAGGTGACGTGGACCTACGGCCACCTTTGCTGCCTCAAGGAGCCGGCCGACTACACTCCTCTCTGGAAGCGGTGGTCGCTGGCCGCATTGCCCATGATTCCGCCAAAGTTCGGCATCAAGATCATCCCGCAGGAGTCAATCGAGCGGCAATTCCACGCCATCGAGGGCCTGATAGCCCAGGCCGACGAGGTCATCAACTGCGGCGATGCCGGCCAGGAGGGCGAACTAATCCAGCGCTGGGTAATGCAGAAGGCGGGCGTGAAGTGCCCGGTGAAAAGGCTGTGGATTTCGTCGCTCACCGAGGACTCTATCCGCGAGGGCTTTGCTCACCTGCGCCCCGAAAGCGACTTCGAAAACCTCTACCTCGCAGGCCTTTCGCGCGCCATCGGCGACTGGCTCCTGGGCATGAACTGCACACGCCTGTATTCGCAGAAGTACGCCTCGTCGGGTTCTGTCCTGTCCATCGGCCGCGTGCAGACCCCTACTCTCGCCCTCATCGTACAGCGGCATTTCGAAATCACCAACTTCAAGCCCGAGGATTACTACGAACTGCGCACCCTCTACCGCGACGTCCAATTCTCCGCCTCCGGCAAAAAATGGAAATCGCAGGCCGAAGCCCAGGCGGTAATCGACGGCATCAAAGACCTGCCGTTCGTCGTGGCCGACACGCAGGAGAAGAAGGGCCGCGAAGCGCCCCCGAGACTGTTTGACCTCACCTCGCTGCAGGTGGAATGCAACAAGAAATGGGGATGGACGGCCGACGAGACGCTGCGCCTAATCCAGAGCCTATACGAAAAGAAAGTAACTACCTACCCGCGCGTCGACACCACTTATCTCACCGACGATATTTACAAGAAAGTACCTGAGATACTGCGCAATATGCAGCCTTACGCGGCCCTAACGGCCCCTGTGCTGGCTCTCAAATCCATCCCCAAGAGCAAGAAGGTGTTTGACAACAGCAAGGTTACCGACCACCACGCCATCATCCCCACGGGCGTGTCGCCGAGCGGGCTGACAGGCAACGAGCGTCCGCTCTACCACCTGATTGCCCTGCGCTTCATCGCCGCTTTCTATCCCGACTGCTCGTTCACCACCACCACAGTCATCGGCCACGCCGGTAAGGTTGAGTTCAAGGCTACGGGCAAGGTGATCAACGATCCAGGCTGGCGCGTGCTTTTCCAGAACGAAGCCAAGCAAGAGCCTGACAATCAGGATAGCGACGACAAGATTCTGCCCCCGTTCACCGTCGGCGAGCAGGGCCCGCACACCCCCTCGCTGGTCAAAAAGACCACCCAGCCACCTAAGTATTACACCGAGGGCACGCTGCTGCGAGCCATGGAGTCGGCCGGAAAGACGGTTGACGACGAGGCGCTTCGCGAGGCTATGAAGGAGAACGGCATTGGCCGTCCGTCAACCCGCGCGGCCATCATCGAGACGCTCTTCAAGCGCCGCTATATTTACCGCGAGCGCAAAAACATAATGGCATCTGCCGCCGGCATCGCTCTGATCGGCACCATCAAGGACGAACTGCTCAAGAGCGCAAAACTGACTGGCCTGTGGGAGAACAAGTTGCGCCGCATCGAGCGTGGCCAGTACTCGGCCGGCGAGTTCATTGGCGAACTCAAGGAGTTGATTTCCCAAATTGTGTTCAACGTGCTTTCTGACAATTCCAGCCAAAAGATTGACGTTGACAACCGCCAAGGCACTGCTACACCAGCGACTGCTGAGGAGCCCAAGCCAAAGAAGCCCAAGCGCACGCGCAAGAAAAAGGTGGCCTCGCTCGAGTCCATCAAGTGCCCCAAATGCAAGAAGGGCCATCTGCTGAAAGGCCGCGCGGCCTACGGATGCAGCCGCTATGCCGAGGGTTGCGACTTCCGCCTCGACTTCGCCGAGTACCCCGCAACGCTCACCGCCCAAGAAATTTACGATAAAATGACAGGACAATGAACGATCTGCTGCAATGGACGGGCGTAATCCTTGTCCTCACCCTCGCCATCATCTGGATAATCCGCCGCCTCCGCAAAAAGCCCTCCTCCCCCTGCTCCTCCTGCACCGGCTGCGAATTGACCAACTGCGACAAGAAAAAAGGAAAAGCATGATATTGAAAGCTTCGAAAATAGCGAGTTTTATTGGCGTTGAGAGCCATGACGATGGGATGGTGTCGGCGCTGCTTACCGACAGCCGCGACTTGACGTACCCCGCCGAGACGGTATTTTTCGCACTGCGCACCGCCGGCAACGACGGGCAC
>CAMWUM010000057.1 GCA_947177435.1 uncultured Muribaculaceae bacterium | reverse complement strand
ATGCTGGCCGTAGCGAACGACTCAATGGGGTCAGCATCGACTGCATCGACCACCTGGCCGTCGCACAGCAGGCGCACCTGATAACTGTTGACATCATCAGAGCCGAAGTTGGAAATCTGCGCGGTTACGGTGTAGGGCTCGGCCATCGACGCGTACTTGTCGTAAGCCACACTGACCACACCCAGGTCGACGGAGGCAAGCTCGTCGATGAGCATATTGTCAATAGGCACGTAGCCGTGGCTCTGGATGCAAGCGCCGATCACAACGCGGGCCACCTTGCCCTGCGCTCCGCGGAGGGGACAGAGGATGCGTGTCCAGCCGATATTGCCAACCTCACCCAGCACGTAAGTGGCGGCTATGGTCTCCTCGCCAGTGGCGCAATCGACATACGAAACAGTCATTTCGTTTTCGTCATCTTCGTAGATGTAAGTATAGAAACTTACGCAGGGATTGGCCGACGAGGTGAAGTCAAGCTTGCCGGTGGTAAGCTGGCCTTTCTGGTCGGGCTGAGTGCCCACCATGCAGATGTAGCTGTTGTCGCCGTCCTGCGACTGCGGATCTGAGAAATCGTCGAGCACGCGCCACATGACGCCGTCGTCGCCGTAGGCTGCTATCACGTACTCATCGCCGGTGTATGTGAAATGGTTTTCGTAAGGCAGTGAGTACGGGTCGCCGATAAATACATCGTCACTTGCGACGAGGGCAGACTCCTGACCATTTACTACGGAAGCCAGAGCGAGTGTAACAATAGTCTGCTCGCCGGCCGCCAAGGTCTTCTCAAGTACATATTCAGTGCCTGAAAAATCGAGTTCGCAAATCTCCAGACCCGTAGACAGCGTCTCATAGACGTTGTACTTCACAATCTCGGGATTGAAAGGCGTGCCGTTGACATCGACCGTGGGAGCCTCCCACACCATGCGCACGCCGCAGTCCTCAGTCTCGGCAATCGAGACAAGAGTCGGAGGCATGGGCTGGCCCAGACCGATGAAGCGGTTGATGCGCAGGTCGCAACCTGAGCCGACTGAATTGGAGGCAGTGAACGCATAGTCGTAATATGCAGCCGCATCAGTAGCGTCTACCAGTTGCAGAGCCTCGCCAGGGGCCGCAGTGATGGTCTTGATCGTCTCTCCATTGCGTTTCACCACGATGGTTACATCGCCGCTGATAGGCTGGCCATCTACGCCCACAGCCGGAGCCTTGAATGAAATAGTGGCCGTAGGCGTACCGTTAGGGTCGATCACAAAGTCAACGTCGGTCACCTGCGCCGGTTCACGGCCTGTGCGGGGCGCATCCATGGCTATGTTGTCGACAAAGAGATAATTGCCTTCAGAAGCCGTGCGGCCCGACACACCGTGGATGCCGATATAGTACTTGCTGTCGAACTCGGGCTTGAACCAACCCTCTATCTGCTTAGCGTGGATAGAGGTCACCTCGGTCACGGGCACGACAGTAAACTCCATGCCCTCGGCGTCATTGTATTCGCCAATCTTAACCTCCATGGCGTGGCTGCCAAAGTCTGCATAGAGCGAGGCGTCAAGCGAGATGTGGTAATATTTACCAGCCTCGAGCTTGATGGCGCGGCTGATGAGCCAGTCATCGCAGAACGGTACGTTGATCGGGTAAAGCAGGTAGGCGCACTTGCTGAACTGACGGCCATTTGACTCGCCATTAAAGTTGTAAAATCCCCATGAGCGCGCTGTACCGCTGGTGTTAAGGTCACCATCGGCGTTTATCACTTGGAACCGACGTTCAAACTGCTCATGCTCGCTGCCGGAGGGATAATCGTCAAACACCTCGACGAAGGGCGGGTTGAGAGGATTGCGCTCGCCCAGGCGCTGAGGTCCGGACTGAGCCGAGGCCACGGCGGCGAAGCCGACGGCGCATCCTGCCAAAAGAATTAGTTTATTCATCTGTATATCAGTTTTTTCGTTTCTTTGTCTGTTTTGAGGATATATATGCCCGGCAGCAGTGACTCAGGATCGACGCGGCGGCCCTGCAGGTCGTAGATGCGGCGCTCGCCGGGAGCGACAGCCTCGACGTCTATTATTGACGATTGCTGGCCCGTGGTGACACGCACCATGTCGGAGGCACCCGAGAGTGCACCCTGGGCATCGATGCCGCGCACCGTGCAATAGTAATCCGTCTCTGGCTCCAGGCCGTTGACCACGGCAAACGCTTCGGCCGAACCCATGCGGCGCTCGGCCCATCCCTCAATCGGGAATGCCTCGTCGTCGCCGCGGTAAGTGATTTTCACATCATCGACTGCGAGAGTACCCTTGTCCACGCGGTGGTAGACAAGCCTGACGGCAAGAGACCCCTCGGGAATTATCTCGGCCGGCGCCGCGTAGGTCTGGCCGGAGGGCATCGAGGCGGGCAACTGCACGCGGTCTATCTCGACCCACTCGCGACCTGCAAGCACCTCAATAGCGATGCTGCTTTGGCCCGAGGGAGTGCGCTCACGATACCAGAACTCAAACGACAGCAGCTCGTGGGCAAGCAGCGGCGACTGTATGCGGGCGTAGTCAGAACCCATCGAAAGAGCCGGGGCCGACTTGCCATAGTAACCGTTTATAGAAAGCGTGGAGATGCAGTTGGTGGACCATCCGGCAGGGAGCGCCTCGATGCCGCCAGTGAAGTCGGCGGCAGCCATACGGTCTTCGCCGCGACGCAATGTCAGCACACTCACGGCATAATCCACAGCGCCCTCAAGCGGCGTCCAGGCTATTTTGAACGAGTCGGCCCCTACCTCCTCGGCTTCAACAGCCTCCGGAGCGGTAAAGACAAACGACATGGCGGGTGTAGTCACCGAGCAAGGGTCAGACACTTCACCCTTAATGGCTCCGGCCGCGCCATAGACGGTAAATACGTATTCCGTCTCAGGCTCGAGACCGGTCACGCGCACCGATGTGGCAGCCACCGTCAGGTCTTGGTATATGCCCACGGGGACACCGGCAGCGGTAGTAACGTTCACCACATAGCCCGGAGACATAGGTATCGCATCCCACTCGGCGGTAAATGCCGTGGGGGCAACGTCGGCGGCGCGCAGCCCCTGCACCTTATCAAGCGAAGTGACGGCACGGCACACGTCAAACGAAATGATGCCGCCGGCCTCCACGATGCTCGACAGCGGAGCATTGGTGCGCTCGCCATGCGAATTGAGCATATTGGGGTAGCCATCGTCAGTAATGCCGGTCGAACCGGTAGCGCCGGGGAACGGGTCGCCCTCGTACGTGCCTTCACCCGAATGGCCGTCAGCGCACACGACTATGGCGTGGGAGTTGCCCTTGCCGGTATTCACCTGATTGGCGGTCCAGTAGTCCGCCTGGTAGTTGATGCGCCACAGCAGCAGGCCATGGGCCGGCAGTGCGGCGTCCCAGCCGGTCTGCTGGCGATTCTCCAGCAGGAAAAATTCGTTGGGATCTGACGTGGCTATGCGGTAAGCCTTATTTGAGGCTATCGAAGGCAGGCTGAGCGTGCGCGGTGCGTCGCCGATGTCCTCCGGCTCGAGCCAGCCAAGCAGCATGCGGTCAAGCGCGCTGTAAGCGGCAGGCGTGCGCGAGTCGTTGAGGTGGCATCCGGTGTCCATCACGTCCCAGGCGGCTGGCGACGGATTGCCGTAATAATATACGTCGTACAGGTCAGGGAGGCCAAGCACGTGACTGAATTCGTGCACCACAGTGCCGATGCCCTCAGTCTGCTTGCGCGTCTCGGCAGTGTTGGGGTCCTTGATGATTCGGTATTCGTTAGAGCAGGCGTAATGGTTGAGCCGCACGCCGTCAAACAAAAACTGCTTGCCAGAAAGCAACTCCACGTCGGAGGCGTGCTGCCAAATGCAATCATCTGGATTGCCACCTGTGGCAGCGCCGGGGCCGGCATAGAAGATATATACGTTGTCAATCACGCCGTCGGCGTCACGGTCATAGTTAGTGAAGTCAACCTCCGCATCAATACCTCGGCATGCCTCCTCTACCATCTGCCACGAGTGAGTCTCGTCGATGTAGTACTGCACATCCTGGCTCATTGCCACCGGACCGTATACGTCAAACGTCAAGTCGAACGCTCCGTTGGAATTGTCGCGGAAATACTGGCGCACGCTGCCGGTGGCACCGTCGTGGGCGTAATCGTCGGCATTGAGCAGCCGGTCAAACAGCCCGCGGGGGTCTTCCGACTCGAAGCTGCGCCCCTGCGGGTGCTTGGCCGTAGATGGAAACTCCACCAGAATGGCTATGGCGCGCTGCTGGCCATGGCAAGGAAACGTGGTGGCGTTGCCAACCACTCGACGCTGGGCTGAAGCACGACGGGCATTGAACTCCACGGCGTCAAACGCGCCCGCAGCCGTAAGGCGGCCCGAAGCATCGCGACGCAGCAGCGTAGTGCCGTCGGCAGTGGTGATGGCGTGGCACCGCTCGTCGCCGTGCACGAGCACCTCGACGTATCCACCCTGCCCATCGCTCATCCACACAGGGCGCGTGGAGGCCGGCATAGCACCGCTCGGTAATGCGATGAAAGCAGCGGCCACGCTGGCCGCTGCTTTCAATATAGTACTAAATAGTCTGTGTCTCATTTTACAAATTTGGTAATGGACTTATCAGCGTACAGCCACCTTGGCTGCAGCGCTGCCTGCACGTACCACGTAGACGCCCTTGGCCACAGGCACTTCGACAGTACCCTCAGCCTTAACCGAAGCCACGAGGGCGCCGGCCATGTTGTAAACCTCAGCCTGCTCGCCGATGCCACCGCTGATGCGGATGAAGCCGACATGGCCCGAGATGGTGAGATCATAAGTGGTGGCGTTGTCGATTGACGAAGTGGCGGTGATGGTCACGGGGTCGGAGAGGTGAGACTCGCCCTTATCCCATACGGCGCTGACATTGTAGGTGTACTCCTTGCCCTGCTCTACGTCGGTGTCGGTGTAGGCGTTGTCGCCGATAGGCTCAGCGGTGATGCGCTGGCCGTCGCGGTAGACGTTGAAGCCCAACAGGTCAAGCTGCACGGGCGCGCTGCCGGCGGGGATGTAGGTGATGTCATCAACGAGCATGGCGAGCTTGCCGACCGACTTGTGCACGATCGCGAAGTAGCGGGTGCCGGCGGGCACGCGGAAGGTGTACTCGATCCACTGGTCGGAGGTGTAAGCCACCTCGACGTCGGCGGCCAGCACGGTAAAGTCAGCGATGGCGTTGGTCTTATCGGATACCATGAAGTCAAAGACCTCGGGAGAATACTGGCCCGACATGCCGGCGTGGGAGTAGAAGCTGATCACCTGCTCAGTGGCGTTGAGCTCGGGCGAGATGAGCCAGTCGTCGCACTTGAACTGGTTGTTGCCGGGCTCTACAGCCTGGAAGCTTGCCAGGATCTTTGAGCCGGAGCGCGCGTACCAGGCATTGCCCCATATGTTGGCAGCGCTCGGATCGAACACCTGCCATGCCATGGGCTCGCCGATGTGGGGATAGTCGAGAACACCGAGGGTGGTGGCCATCTTCACGGTGTTCTTGCCGTCGCCGTCATATACGGTCCATTCGCCGATATTGTCGAGTATGAACGCGTCGTAAGATTCGAACGTCTCGGTCTTGGCCACGCCGGGTATCTGAGACATGTCGGGGTCAGACCATGTGAGGGCAACGCCATTGTTGAACTCGCCCTTAAGGTCGGTGACGGTGGGATAGTCGACGACTACCACGCGCACCGATGCGGAGGCCGATACGTTGTTGGCCGCGTTCTGGTCGGCGGCGTAGTTGATCTCGGCATAGTAGACGCACTGCTCTGGATCAGCCACTGTGGGATAATCTGAAACATAGAGGTAAGTCTCTTTGTCGAGACCGATAGCCTTGCCTGCCACCTCGGCCATCAGCTTGCCGTTCTTGTATACATTGACGGTATAATCGTTAGCAGCCACTGCGGAGTTGCCGGTGTTGCGCACCAGCATGGAGAACTTGGCCTCGCCGTTGGCGTTGACCTTGACCGGACCGCTAAAAGTGACGATCGAGAGGTCATTGTCCTTAAGGTCGGAGATAGTGACGTTGTCAATCATGGCAATGTTCTCGCCAACATGGCCGCGGACGGCAAAACCAAACTGTAGATGCTTGCTGTCTTTATAAGCGCTCAGGGGCACCTCCATGCGTATCCACTTGCCGGCGTTGGCCGCAGCCAAGTCGAGCTGCTGGAGCACGGTGAAGGGCTGGCCGTCAACCATGATTTCAAGGTTGAACATAGTGGCCTGGGCGGTGTAGCGATAGTAGAATACCAGAGTGGGGTTATCGGCGCCGGCGATAGTCACGCGAGGCGAAAGCATGCGCTTGCCTCCGTTCTCAACGGTGGTGGTCATTGCCATCAGTCCGCCGTCCTGATCCTGCGAGGGGCTCTCTACCGATCCCCAGTAAGTTTCGGCAAGTCCAGCGTTGTCGTCGATATCCTGGCCACTCCAAGAGCCGCCGCTCTTAGCCGTAGCAGACCACGAGTCGTGCACGGGCAGCTGCATGGCCGGGCCATAGTAAGTTGTGGTGGTGGCCCAGTTGGGATATCCGGCCACGGCGCCATTGGCATTGCGGCCATAGACAGAACCGGCGAAGATATTCTGCTCGGTAATCTCAAACGGGAGCTGGAATGTGTGCTCAGTGCCCTGGCCAAGCTCTATCAGGCCATTGCTGCCGCCCATTACCATCCAGTCGAGCAGATAAGTGATTTCGTCAGGGTTGATGTAGCCACCATAGTAGCCGCGCTTGGGAGCATCGAAGGTGGCGTGCATCAGTCCCGGGGTGTTAGCATCCTCCCACATACGGAAATTAGTGGGACGTCCGGGAACGTCAGCGCCGCGCCATACCTGGCCTGATATGTACTTGCCTTCGCCATCAGGACTAACCGAAGTCACGGAGTAAGTGTGATATCCCTGCGATACCTCGTCATTGTCGGTGTAACTCATCACAGCGCCGGGAGCTACGCCCTCTTTAATAATGCCGATCAGCATGTTATCACGATATACGAGCGCCGAGTCGAGCGCCTCGAGGTCGGAGCCGTTGATGCGCTTGGTGGGCAGAGTGAAGTTGACGATAGCCGATGCGGCCTGAGGCACGATGTCGAAGTTATCGGGGGCCGCCGGTGCATCGCCGCCAAGAGCCTTTACAGCCACTTCGTATAAATAGATGAACTTCGAGCCGTAAGGTGTGCAGGCATGGATGCCGAAATAGTAGTCGCCCGAGGAGGCAGGCTCAAACGATACGTCGAAATTCTTGTCGCCCTGATTGGCAATCAGTCGGGTAGGAGCAACAAGCTGGGTAGAGAACGAGTTGACATCCTCAGGATCCGTGCCAACATATACAGCGATATCCTCGCCGATGCTATGGCCGCCGGCCTTCATATGGAATGAGTAAGTCGTGCCGACCTCCATCTTGAACGGGCCGATGAGCAGGTAGTCATTAGCAGCCTCGCTCGTGGCGGGATATACTGCCTTGCCGCCGTTTCTATCCAACCACTCCCAGCAGTTGTCATCGTTGTTGGCGTCGATTATGGGGTATTCGAGGAACATAGCCTCGTCACTGAAGTCCTCGTTGAGCGGCAGGCCAATGTAGGTGCCGGCGTATGCCTTACGTGAGGTCACGGCCTCACCCTCGATATTGCCAGCCTTAGGCTGGATCTCATAGTAGTACTGTGTCTTGATATCAGACTCGAGCACATCTACAAATCGGTTAGTCTCACATGCCTCAGCCACAACCACGTTATCGGGCTGGCGAGTCACCTTGTAAGTAAGTGGGTCAAGATTGCCCTCATCGCAAGGCACTGCTTCATTCCAACTGATGGTGACTTGCTGGCCGTTGACGCGCAGAGCGGGAAGGCCAAGTATCTTGGGAGTGTCGCAACCGATGAACACGCTCACGCTGGCCATGTTGGAAACTGCCGCGCCGTTGGCGGTGGTCAGGTATAAGGTGGTGCGGCCGGAGGCGGGAACCTCAACCACTGCCTCAACCTTTTCGCCGCTGTGAGCGGTGCCGGTGGCATATTCGCTCTCGCCGTTGCCAATCGACCAAGTCAGGTCGGCATCGATGGCGTTGCCTTCAGTATCGACTGCAGGCATGGTGAACGTCACGTTGGCCTTCAGCTCGGTGCCGACAGCCTCAGCCACAAAGTCAGCCACTACCTCAGGGGTACCCTTGGTGGTTGCGGTAGCCTTCTGCTCAAAGAAGAGGCCGGTGAGGACGTTGCCCTCCCAACTGCCATCATAGCCATAATCTGCCAAAAGTGTGCTGGCGCCGGTAGTCGGATTGAACTTTGCAACGAAAGTATCATCATAATCATTACCATAAGCGATATAGAAATCACCCGTTTCCCAATCACAGCACATAGACTCACGTCCATATGTATTGTAAGTGACAGACAAATCACCATCACCGGCATGGAGATTTACGGTTACACCGGTAGGTGTGGATTCTCCCGTAAATTTATTGATCGAGTAAAGCTTTCCATCAAAAGCCAAACCGAACATATTGCCATCTTTGTCAAAGGTTGTGGCGCGCATCAGCGTGGTGGTATTGTCATTGACAATCACTATGGGATTACCCGCATTAGAGAGGTCAATGTAACCAAACTGATTCTGCTTATCTTCTCTCCATTTCCACGCATCAGCGTAGAAATAACCATAAACCTTATCAGTAGTATGGTCGTAAGCCAACGCATAAGGCAGGATGTTAGTGGAGGTACGTACGTAATTGACACCCGACACTTTCTCCCAATCGGAAGTATTATAGACCTCGTAAGTTACATAGTCTTTGAAGAAATAATGTATTACGAGAGCCTTGTCACCCATATAGGCGGCTTGGAAGATGGCGTCGCCCGGCATCTCCTTTACAGTAGTGGGAGAGCCGGCATCAACCTTGACCAGACCCTTCCAATTAGTTAGTGATCCGTCAAAAGCATAGCAGTGGAAAGCATACAGTTGCTTGTCACCGGCACTGATGCGAGCGGCAGGCGCTTTGTTTGATTCGTCCTGCGCCTTGTGAGGACGCGAAGCGCGCAGTTTTGCGATTTCCTCGCGGGTGCGGGGAGCGTTGCCGCCACTGACGGCATCCGCCACAGCATAGGCGGATACGCCCAGTGCCATGATGCAAACCAAAAGATAAATTAATCGTTTTTTCATATATAAAATGTATAGATTGTCCTATGGCTGAACATAAAATGTCAACCCCAAAAGCTAAATCA
>CAMWUM010000056.1 GCA_947177435.1 uncultured Muribaculaceae bacterium | reverse complement strand
TTGAATTATGAATTTTTAGTGTCAAAACTAATATCAAACAAAGACAAACAATACGGCCAAGCGCCGCGCGCCGAGCGGAATAATGCTTCCACCTTCGCCCCAAAGGCGATTTTGCCGCCGGAGATGCGGGCGCAGCGACCCAGAGCCCAGGCCAGGGCGCCTGTGGGTAAGGCCCTTTCGATAAATTTCCTTTAAGGACATGACTATGGCAGAGAAAGAGACAGCTAACGCAAGGGGATGGTACGTGCTGCGCGCCATCTCGGGCAAGGAAGCCAAGGTGAAGGAGCTCCTGGACGGAGCCATTAAGAACAGTACGCTTGGCGACCATCTGTTTCAAGTGCTCATCCCGACCGAAAAGGTTGTGACGGTGCGCGGAGGCAAGAAGGTGCTCAAGGAGCGCAATCTCTACTCCGGCTACGTCTTCATCGAGGCCCAGCTCACTGGCGAGCTCATCCACGAGCTCACAAACACCACCAACGTAATCGATTTCCTGCGCGGACGCGACAAGGGCTCGCGCCCCACTCGCCTGAGCGAGGCTGACGTCAAGCGCATGCTTGGCACTGCCGACGACTTCAGCGAGCCGGGCGAAGGCACTGGCTGCGACTTCCTCGTGGGCGAGTCGGTCAAGGTCAACGAGGGCCCGTTCAGCGGGTTCACCGGTCTGATCGAGGAGGTGGAGCGCGACAAGGCCAAGCTCAAGGTCGCCGTCAAGATTTTCGGGCGTAAGACGCTGCTCGAGCTTGACACTTGGCAAGTGACGAGAGAGCAGTAAGCCCCACCGGGCCCGCGGCTCTCGATTTTCAGTTTTTCTAACAAATTAAGATTCTAAAGAAATGGCAAAAGAAATTGCTGGCCAGATCAAATTGCAGATTGCAGGCGGCAAGGCTAACCCCTCGCCCCCAGTTGGTCCCGCTCTCGGTAGCAAGGGTATCAACATCATGGAGTTTTGCAAGCAATTCAACGCCCGCACTCAGGACAAGGCCGGAAAGATCCTGCCGGTTGTGATCACCTACTACGCCGACAAGACTTTCGACTTTATTGTTAAGACTCCCCCGGTGGCTATCCAGCTCAAGGAGGTGGCAAAACTGAAGTCCGGTTCCGCTCAGCCTAACCGTAACAAGGTGGCCGAGGTAACCTGGGACCAGGTTAAGGCCATCGCTGAAGAGAAGATGCCCGACCTCAACTGCTTTACCATCGAGTCTGCCATGCGCATCGTGGCCGGCACAGCTCGTTCAATGGGTATTACCGTAAAGGGCGAATTCCCTGCCTAATAACCTTTTAAATTCAATCAAAGATGGGTAAACTTACAAAGAACCAAAAGTTAGCTTTAGCTAAGATTGAAGCAGGCAAGGCTTACACCCTGGCTGAGGCAGCCGAGAAGGTGAAGGAAATCACTTTCACCAAGTTCGATGCCTCGCTCGACATTGACGTGCGCCTGGGCGTTGACCCCCGCAAGGCCAACCAGATGGTGCGCGGCGTCGTCACCCTTCCCCACGGCACCGGCAAGGTAACCCGCGTGCTCGTGCTCTGCACCCCCGACGCCGAAGCCGGCGCCAAGGCTGCCGGAGCCGACTACGTTGGCCTCGACGAGTACATCCAGAAAATCAAGGAAGGCTGGACCGACGTTGACGTGATCATCACCCAGCCCTCTGTGATGGGCAAGGTCGGCGCTCTGGGCCGCATCCTCGGCCCCCGCGGCCTGATGCCTAACCCCAAGAGCGGCACCGTCACCGTTGACGTGGCTAAGGCCGTCGAAGAGGTCAAGAAGGGCAAGATTGACTTCAAGGTTGACAAGAACGGCATCGTGCACTCGTCGATCGGCAAGGTGAGCTTCACCCCCGACCAGATGAGCGACAACGCTAAGGAGTTCATCAACACCCTGATCAAGCTCAAGCCCGCCACCGCAAAAGGCACCTACCTCAAGAGCATTTATCTTTCGAGCACAATGAGCCCCGGCGTCAAGATTGACATCAAGTCGCTCGACGCATGATAACCCCCTAAAAACGAGACTACAATGAAAAAGGAAGATAAATCGCTTATCATAGAGAAAATCAAGGAGGCTATCCAGCAGTACCCGGCTTTCTACCTCGTTGAGACCACCGGCCTCGACGCAGCCAAGACCAGCGACCTGCGCCGCGCCTGCTTCAAGGCCGACGTCAAGCTCATGGTCGTCAAGAACACCCTGCTCCACAAGGCTCTCGAGAGCCTCGAAGGCGACTACAGCGGCCTCTATCCCGCCCTCAAGGGCTCGACCTCGCTGATGCTCACCCAGGTGGGCAACGCTCCGGCCAAGCTCCTTAAGGACTTCGTCAAGAAAGGCGACAAGCTGCCCGCTCTCAAGGCCGCTTACGTCGAGGAGTGCGTTTACTTCGGCCCCGAGCAGATCGATGTGCTTGCCTCTATCAAGAGCAAGAACGAGCTCATCGCCGACGTTGTCGCCCTGCTCCAGTCGCCCGCCAAGAACGTGGTCAGCGCCCTCCAGTCTGGCGCCACCAAGCTCCACGGCATCCTCGAGACTCTTTCGAAGAAGGAGGCTTAAAAAACCAAAACCAACATTTTAAAAACAACAACACAAACTTTATACTACAATGGCAGATCTTAAAGCTTTTGCTGAACAACTTGTTAACCTCACCGTTAAGGAAGTAAACGAACTCGCTCAAATCCTCAAGGAGGAGTACGGTATCGAACCCGCCGCTGCAGCCGTTGCCGTTGCTGCCGGTCCCGCCGCTGGCGCTGCTCCCGCTGAGGAGGAGAAGAACAGCTTTGACGTCATCCTCAAGTCGGGCGGCGCTCAGAAGCTGAAAGTCGTTAAGCTCATCAAGGAGATCACTGGCCTGGGCCTGAAGGAGGCTAAGGACATGGTCGACAACACCCCCGCCACCGTTAAGGAAGGCGTTGCCAAGGCTGACGCTGACTCGCTCAAGGAGCGTCTCGAGGCTGAAGGCGCTGAGGTAGAACTTAAATAAGTCACCTGACCCACAGACGTTTAGGTTAAGAATCCCCTTTGCTGGGAGGTTCTTAACCTTTTCGTCTATGAATTAGAGGCAGGGCAAGGCCCCGTGGGCCATGCCCGCGCCTTTCCTCAAATCTCGCGGCCGCATAGGTTTGCATACTATGGTTTTCGTGGCGGCGAACAGACACAATTTGAGTTCTTTTTTCGCTAACATTTTTTCCTTAACTGATGTCAGTAACTACAGCAAAACCCCGCATAAATTTCGCATCGGTCAAGAACCCTCTTCCTTATCCCGATTTTCTGGAGGTGCAGCTCAAGTCGTTCCAGGACTTCCTGCAGCTTGACACGCCCCCGGAGAAGCGTAACAATGAGGGCCTCTACAAGGTTTTTGCCGAGAATTTCCCCATAGTCGACACTCGCAACAGCTTCGTGCTCGAGTTCATCGACTATTACATCGATCCTCCTCGCTACACCATTGAGGAATGCCTGGAGCGCGGCCTGACTTACAGCGTTCCGCTTAAAGCTAAGCTCAAATTGTATTGCACCGACCCGGACCATGAGGATTTCGAGCCGGTAATCCAGGATGTGTACCTTGGCCCCATCCCTTATATGACGGACAAGGGCACGTTCGTAGTAAACGGCGCCGAGCGCGTAATCGTGTCGCAGCTCCACCGTTCGCCCGGCGTTTTCTTCGGCCAGAGCACCCACGCCAACGGCACGCTGCTCTATTCGGCCCGCATCATCCCGTTCCGCGGTTCGTGGATAGAGTTCGCCACGGACATCAACAACGTGATGTACGCCTACATTGACCGTAAAAAGAAGCTGCCTGTCACCACTCTGCTGCGCGCCATCGGCCTGGAGAGCGACAAGGACATCATCGAAATCTTCGGCCTGGCCGAGGAAATCAAGGTCAACAAGGCCAACCTTAAGAAGGCCATCGGCCGCAAGCTCGCAGCTCGCGTGCTCCGCACCTGGGTCGAGGACTTCAACGACGAGGACACCGGCGAGGTGTCGACCGTCGAGCGCAGCGAGGTGATCCTCGACCGCGAGACTGAGATTACCGAGGACAACCTCGAGCTCATCCTCGAGTCGGGCGTGCAGACCCTGCTGCTCCACAAGGAGGACGCCAACGCAAGCGACTACTCCATCATATTCAACACCCTGCAGAAGGATACCTCTAACACCGAGCAGGACGCCATCCAGTACATCTACAGGCAGCTGCGCAACGCCGAGCCGCCAGATGACGCCAGCGCCCGCGAGGTGATTACCAACCTCTTCTTCTCCGAAAAGCGCTACGACCTCGGACTCGTAGGCCGCTACCGTATCAATAAGAAACTCGGCCTTGACACCTCAGAGGACGTGAAAGTGCTCACCCGCGAGGACATCATCGCCATCATCAAATACCTCATTGAGCTGATCAACTCCAAGGCCGCAGTCGACGACATAGACCACCTGAGCAACCGCCGCGTGCGCACCGTCGGAGAGCAGCTTTACAACCAGTTCGGCGTGGGCCTCGCCCGAATGTCGCGCACCATCCGCGAGAGGATGAACGTCCGCGACAACGAGGTGTTCAAGCCCATCGACCTGATCAACGCCAAGACTATCTCGTCGGTCATCAACACGTTCTTCGGCACCAACGCGCTGTCGCAGTTCATGGACCAGACCAACCCCCTGGCCGAAATCACCCACAAGCGACGCATGTCGGCCCTGGGCCCCGGCGGCCTCAGCCGCGAGCGCGCAGGCTTCGAGGTGCGTGACGTGCACTACACCCACTACGGCCGCCTCTGCCCCATCGAGACCCCTGAAGGCCCCTACATCGGCCTTATCAGCTCGCGGTGCGTATACGCCAAGATCAACGACCTCGGCTTCATCGAGACTCCCTACCGCAAGGTCGAGAATGCCCACGTCAATCTCAACAACGACGAGGTGACCTACCTCACCGCTGAAATCGAGGAGGGCCACATCATCGCCCAGGGCAACGCTCCGCTTAACGAGGACGGCACCTTCGTCCGCGACCGCGTCAAGGCTCGTCTCGACGCCGACTTCCCCGTGGTCGCTCCCGAGGAGGTTGAGCTCATGGACGTATCCCCCACGCAGATCGCCTCAATCGCCGCATCTCTCATCCCCTTCCTCGAGCACGACGACGCCAACCGCGCGCTGATGGGCTCGAACATGATGCGCCAGGCCGTGCCTCTGATGCGCAGCGAGAGCCCCATCGTCGGCACCGGCATCGAGGGCCAGCTCGTGCGCGACTCGCGCACCCAGATCACCGCTGAGGGCGCCGGCGTCATCGAGTTTGTGGACGCGACGAAGATTGTCATTAAATACGACCGCACCGAGGAGGAGGAATTCGTGGCCTTCGAATCGGCTGTGAAGACATATAACTTGCCCAAGTGGCGCAAGACCAACCAGAGCACCACCATCGACCTGCGCCCCATCTGCCGCGCCGGCCAGCGCGTGGTCAAGGGCGACATCCTCACCGAGGGATACTCCACCGAGAAGGGCGAGCTCGCCCTGGGCCGCAACCTCAAGGTGGCGTTCATGCCCTGGAAGGGTTACAACTACGAGGACGCCATCGTCCTCAACGAGCGCATGGTGCGCGACGACATCCTGACTTCGGTGCACGTCGACGAGTACGCTCTCGAAGTGCGCGAGACCAAGCGTGGCCTCGAGGAGCTCACCAACGACATCCCCAACGTCAGCGAGGAGGCCACCAAGGACCTCGACGCCCGCGGCATCATCCGCATCGGCGCCCACGTCGTGCCCGGCGACATCATGATCGGCAAGATCACCCCCAAGGGCGAGTCCGATCCCACCCCTGAGGAGAAGCTGCTGCGCGCCATCTTCGGCGACAAGGCCGGCGACGTCAAGGACGCTTCGCTCAAGGCTTCGCCCTCGCTCAAGGGCGTGGTCATCGGCACCAACCTCTTCTCCAAGGCCAACAAGAAGAAGAGCCGCGCCATCAACGCCCAGCTCCCCAAGCTCGACGAAGAGTACGAGGAGAAGCTCAGCAAGCTCAAGGATACCCTGCTCAACAAGCTCCTCACCCTCACCGACGGCAAGACCTCGATGGGCGTAAAGGACTTCATCGGCAGCGACATCATCCCCAAGGGTGCCATGTTCACCGCTACGGCCCTCAAGGACCTCAACTTCGACACCATCAACCTGAGCAAGTGGACCAACGACGCCCACAAGAACGACCTCATACGCCAGACCATCGTCAACTACCTGCGCAAGAGCAAGGAAATCGACGCCGAGCTGCGCCGCAAGAAGTTCGACATCTCAATCGGCGACGAGCTGCCCTCGGGCATCATGCAGATCGCCAAGGTGTACATCGCCAAGAAGCGCAAGATCGGCGTAGGCGATAAGATGGCAGGCCGCCACGGCAACAAGGGTATCGTATCGCGCATCGTCCGCCAGGAGGACATGCCTTTCCTGGCCGACGGCACTCCGGTCGACATCTGCCTTAACCCTCTGGGCGTGCCTTCGCGTATGAACCTCGGACAGATTTTCGAGACCGTGCTCGGATGGGCCGGCCGTGAGCTGGGCGAGAAGTTCGCCACTCCCATCTTCGACGGCGCGTCGCTCGACGACATCAACGCCCTCACCGACAAGGCCGGCCTGCCACGCTACGGCAAGACCTACCTCTACGACGGCGGCACCGGCGAGCGCTTTGACCAGCCTGCCACCGTGGGCGTGATCTACATGCTTAAGCTCGGCCACATGGTCGAGGACAAGATGCACGCCCGCAGCATCGGCCCGTACTCGCTCATCACCCAGCAGCCTCTGGGCGGTAAAGCCCAGTTCGGCGGACAGCGCTTCGGTGAGATGGAGGTTTGGGCGCTCGAGGCATTCGGCGCATCCCACATCCTCCAGGAGATCCTCACCATCAAGAGTGACGACGTCAACGGACGCAGCAAGGCCTACGAAGCCATCGTCAAGGGCGATCCCATGCCCCAGGCCGGCATCCCCGAGTCGCTCAACGTGCTCCTGCACGAGCTCCGCGGCCTGGGCCTGAGCGTCAACCTCGAATAATGGACTGACCCCCATATCCTCTCCTCTCTCCTCAACACTCTTATAACCTCTATATACCAAGCATGGCTTTTAGAAAAGACAATAAATCAAAAAACGGATTTTCGAAGATTACCATCGGACTCGCATCGCCCGAGGAAATCCTCGAAAAGTCGTCAGGCGAGGTCCTCAAGCCCGAGACCATAAACTACCGCACTTACAAGCCTGAGCGCGACGGCCTTTTCTGCGAACGCATCTTCGGCCCCGTAAAGGATTACGAGTGCCACTGCGGAAAGTACAAGCGCATCCGCTACAAGGGCATCGTATGCGACCGCTGCGGCGTGGAGGTCACCGAGAAGAAAGTGCGCCGCGAGCGCATGGGCCACATCAAGCTCGTCGTGCCCGTGGCTCACATCTGGTACTTCCGCTCGCTCCCCAACAAGATCGGATACCTCCTGGGCTTGCCCTCTAAAAAGCTTGACTCCGTAATATACTACGAGCGTTACATCGTGCTCCAGCCCGGCCTCGCCGGCGAGCTCGGCGACAAGTCTGTGCAGCGCCTCGACCTGCTCTCTGAGGACGAGTACCTCGAGATCATGGACCGCCTGCCCAAGGACAATGCCCTGCTCGACGATACCGACCCCAACAAGTTCATCGCCAAGATGGGCGCCGAGGCCATCTATGACCTGCTCAAGGACATCGACCTCGACTCCCTCTCATACCAGCTCCGCGCCCAGGCCGACCGCGAGAACAGCTCGCAGCAGCGCAAGACCGAAGCCCTGAAGAGGCTCCAGGTCGTAGAGTCGTTCCGCGCCTCTCGCCACCGCAACAAGCCCGAGTGGATGATCCTGCAGGTGGTGCCCGTCATTCCCCCCGAGCTGCGCCCCCTGGTGCCCCTCGACGGCGGACGCTTCGCCACCTCTGACCTCAACGACCTATACCGCCGCGTCATCATCCGCAACAACCGCCTCAAGCGCCTGCTCGAAATCAAGGCTCCCGAGGTGATTCTGCGCAACGAGAAGCGCATGCTCCAGGAGGCCGTCGACTCGCTCCTCGACAACAGCCGCAAGTCGTCGGCCGTCAAGAGCGACGCCAACCGTCCCCTCAAGTCGCTCTCTGACTCGCTCAAGGGCAAGCAGGGCCGCTTCCGTCAGAACCTTCTCGGTAAGCGTGTCGACTATTCCGCCCGTTCGGTTATCGTCGTAGGTCCTGAGCTGAAGATGCACGAGTGCGGCATTCCGAAACTCATGGCTGCTGAGCTCTACAAGCCTTTCGTAATCCGCAAACTCATCGAGCGCGGCATCGTGAAGACAGTAAAGAGCGCGAAGAAGATTGTAGACCGCAAGGAGCCTGTGGTGTGGGATATCCTTGAGCACGTCATGAAGGGTCATCCGGTGCTCCTCAACCGAGCCCCGACACTTCACCGTCTCGGTATCCAGGCTTTCCAGCCCAAGATGATCGAGGGCAAGGCAATCCAGCTGCACCCGCTCGCATGTACGGCATTCAACGCTGACTTCGATGGCGACCAGATGGCAGTACACCTTCCTCTCGGCAACGAGGCTATCCTTGAGGCCCAGATGCTGATGCTCGGAGCCCACAACATCCTTAATCCTGCCAACGGTGCTCCTATCACTGTGCCTTCGCAGGACATGGTGCTCGGTCTCTACTACATTACCAAGCTTCGCCCCGGCACTAAGGGCGAGGGCGCGAAGTTTTACGGTCCTGAAGAAGCCGAGATAGCATACAATGAGGGCCGTCTTGACCTTCATGCTCCCGTATCTGTTCTTGTGGACGATATCGATGAGAACGGCAACCCAGTCAAGGTTCTGAAGGACAATACTTCCGTAGGCCGGATACTCTTCAACCAGTATGTGCCGAAGGAGATCGGATACGTCAATGAGATCATCTCGAAGAAATCGCTCCGCAACATCATCACCAAGGTGATCAAGACCTGCGGTGTGACACGTTCGGCGCAATTCCTCGACGACATCAAGAACCTCGGCTACAAGATGGCCTTCCGTGGAGGTCTTTCATTCAACCTTGGCGACGTCATCATTCCAGAGGAGAAGGCTGAATATGTAGCACAGGGTAATGCGCAGGTAGAGGAGATCCTCACCAACTACCAGATGGGTATGATCACAGGTAACGACCGTTACAATCAGGTGATTGACGTATGGACAAACGTCAACAAGAAACTCGCTGACACCCTGATGAAGCAGATGGAGGAAGACCAGCAAGGCTTCAACTCTGTATATAT
>CAMWUM010000055.1 GCA_947177435.1 uncultured Muribaculaceae bacterium | reverse complement strand
TGCCCCCACCACCCTCTGGCCCCTCGCCAAAGCGAAGCACAGAAGCAGAACCAAAAACATATAATACCGGCGATTTCCCACGTCTTACATTTTAAATTTTAAGTGCGGAGGGATAAGTTCGGCGACCGAAGGGGTATTGTTGGAGTAGAGAGCGCCCGTACCCAAGCCCTGTGGTATGTCGATAGCCGCAGGATGATGAGCTGTGAGCCATTGGGCGATGGCGTTGAGGCCAACATTTGACTCGAGGGCGGATGTGGCCCACCAGCCGATGCCCATCTGCTCGGCTGCGACTATCCATGCGTCGGCATGGGCGAAGCCTCCGCAAAGAGATGGCTTGAGTATGATATATTGCGGACGCACGTGGCTGAGCAGTTGCCGCTTTTCTTCGTCTGAGGGCACTCCTATCAACTCCTCGTCGAGAGCGATGGGGATGGGCGAGGCCGCGCAGATGCGTGCCATCTCGTCGGGCTGGCCGGCCCGGATGGGCTGCTCGATCGAGTGTATGCCGTATGCCGCAAGGCGGTCGAGGCGCGCCAACGCATCGGCGGGAGTAAACGAACCATTGGCGTCGAGGCGAAGCATCACGTCATCGGAGCCAAAACGCAGGCGTATGCGACGCAGCAGGTCGAGTTCGTCGTCGAAAGCTATGCCTCCGATTTTGATTTTGATGCAGCGGAAGCCCGCGTCAAGCTTTTCGCGGATGCGGCTGAGCATGGTGCGCCACGGCCCCATCCACACCAGGCCATTGATTGTGATTTCGCTTTGGCCTTCGGTGTAAGCAGATGGAAAATAGAGATTTTCCCCACCCTGCCTGAGATTTGCCCGCGCCATCTCAAAACCGCAGATGATTGACGAGCAGCCGCTCTCGGCGGACGAGTATGGATCCGCACATGCTCGGCTCAGGCGCTCTTCGTAATCGGGCACATCGTCGGCGCTAAGGCCGCGGAACAGCGCGCACTCGCCAAGGCCAACGAGCTCGGGGCGTGCGTCATCCCACAGGCGCACGAAATACGTGTCCTTCACCCTCATGGCCTGTCTCGACGTGCGGGCCAGGAAGGTGAAGCGAAGTCGGTATGATTCCCAACTGGCTCGAAGCATCAGCCGGGGAACTGCGGGAAGCGGTCGAAGTCGGGGTCGCGCTTTTCGAGGAAAGCGTTCTTGCCCTCCTGGGCCTCGTCCATCAGGTAATACATCAACGTGGCATCGCCGGCAAACTCCATCAGGCCGTGCTGGCCGTCGAGCTCGGCGTTGAGCGCGCGCTTGATCATGCGGATAGCAAACGGACTGCGCTTCATAATGGTGCGGCACCAGTCCACCACTTCCTCCTCAAGTCGTTCAAAAGGCACAACCTTGTTAATCATGCCCATTTCAAGAGCCTCCTGTGCCGTGTACTGGCGGCAAAGAAACCAAATCTCACGGGCTTTTTTCTGGCCTACGCAGCGTGCCAGGTAGGATGAACCAAAGCCGGCATCGAAACTGCCCACCTTGGGGCCGGTCTGGCCAAAGATAGCGTTTTCGCTGGCGATAGTCAAGTCACACACCACTTGCAACACGTTACCGCCGCCGATGGCGTAGCCATTAACCATTGCTATGACAGGCTTGGTGATTGAGCGTATGGCCTTGTGCATATCTAACACGTTGAGGCGTGGAGTACCGTCCGCGTCGCGGTAGCCGCCACGGCTCTTATAGTTCTGGTCGCCACCGCTGCAGAAAGCCTTGTCGCCGGCGCCTGTGAGCACGATGACCTTCACCTCGGCATGGTCACGGCAATAGGCCATGGCCTCAAGCATCTGGGCGTTGGTCTGCGGGCGGAAGGCATTGTAAACCTCCGGTCTATTAATAGTAATCTTTGCGATACCCTCGCAAAATTCAAATAAAATATCGGAATACTCCTTTATCGTTTTCCAATCCATTTGTTTATGAGTTTTAGACCACAAAGTTACAAAAAATAACTGAATTACTCTTGTAGAGTCTTAATAATATTTTCCATCTCCTCGTTTGAGAACTTGGGCTCTTCAAGCCCCAACGCAGCTCGAACACCCGAAAGGAAGTCGGGAGACAAGACATCCCAAGTTTTACCCTCAGGCAAATCGCCAGTTATTGAATTGCAAAGTTCCCACGCCATCATCTTGCCAAAGTCATAGGCATTTTGTGGAGAAGCATTCATATACATCCAGAGCACATCAGAGAAACCTTTGGCATAGTATTGATAATTAGGCTCTATGTTCTCTATGCCGTATTCTTCCATAAGTTGATCCAACCCATTCGGAAAGCTTTTCAACACGCCATAAGCAGTAAAAAAATTACATCGTTCATCCGAGGGTAGTTGAACAGGAGTAATTGAATCGGGGCAACTTGTTATAATTTTCTTTGCGTCAATTGTATCCTGCGGCAAAATTATCTGATTGTCTGCTACCTTTTCCATACCGGCAATTATGCAATCCACAGGCGGTATTTTGTCTTCAGATGCATGCTCCAAGCCATCAGTAAAGAATACGCCCTGTATGGATCCCATGGCATAGTTCACAATATATGTAGAATCATTTCCGAGCTCGGGTTTCGGAATATTTTCCTCTATGCCGCGGTATATTTCTTTAATGCCATCTTCAGTCTGAGCAAAGCGACTGTCGTCTGCAAGAAGGGTAAGCGTGGATGCGTAGCCTACAAGATAGCTGATGGTATCGATCTGCGCATTTGCGCAAATTGAAAACATAAGAGAGATAAAGAATAGCAGTTTTTTCATATTGTCCAATTTATGATATGGCCTGCCTCGTGGTGCGAGGCAGGCCAAGTTATGGTTAGCGTCCACAGCCGGCGATCATGCCACGTAGCTGGGCATTGAAGTCGCCGAGGCTTTGCAGTGCCTCAATGGTGAGGTGCATGCGGTAACGCCAATAGTGACGCGAGTTCTTGGGCACGTTGATTTGCTCCTCGAGAGGATTCTCGCGGCGCGCCTTTCCGTCCATCGACAGCCAATCCTGCAACGGGATGATGCAAAGCATCGAGGGGGATTTGAGGTGCAGGTCGAGGATGCGCTCGCATACCCACGGCTCGGCGAAGTAAGGCGCCTGGCCGGGCTCATGCAGCACATTGTTGTAAAACTCCTGAGTGGCCTGGCGGTTCTCCTCCCACCATCCGCGTATGCCCGACATATCGTGGGGCGAAGTGGTACACACCGAGTAATAGGGATAATGCCAGGTGTCGCCAAACTGGTGGTTGGGGTCCTTGGGCATGCGCTGTATCTCAAGAGCGATAATCTCCAACGCGCTCATCACGGCGGGCACGCAAGCAGGAATCATACCAAGATCCTCGGCGCATACGAGCATATCGGTCGCGTCGATCAGCGGTGGCAATTTCCACATAGCCTTGCCGTACCAGAAATCGTTGTGGCGATGGTAGAAGAAATCGTTGTAGAGACGGTCGAAACACCAACGCTCGTAATCGTTGAGCGAGCGATAGATATAGGTATGCTGGGCAGAGATGCGCGGATGGAACTTCCACGGCTCCTTGGGATCGGGGATGAAGAGCACTTCATCGATAAGAGCGAGCAGACCGTCGCAGATGCGGGTGTTCTTGTCGCACTTCTCCTGAGCAGCGAAATAATCAGCCACCTTGCGCTGGGTATTGAACTCGTCCTTCATGCTATAGCGTCCATAGCCTAACGGAGTGAGATATTTCTCGCGCACCTCGTCGGTGTATTCGCCAAAGAAGTCGCCCAGGAAGTAGTCCATGATGTAGGGGGTGGTGTGCAAGTTGGCGTCAATCCAGAAGTCGTAATTATCGCGCAACTCGTCGGCAGTGAACGGCAGAGCCGGATTGAAATGGCCCAGCAGACCATGCAGCGCATCCATCGGTATCTCCCAGATGCGGAAGAAACCGAGCACGTGGTCGATGCGGTAAGCGTCGAAATATTCGCTCATCTTGCTGAAGCGGGCCTTCCACCATGCAAAGCCGTCATGGCTCATCTCCTCCCAATTGTAGGTGGGGAAACCCCAATTCTGGCCGAGCACCGAGAAATCGTCTGGCGGAGCGCCGGCCTGGCAATCCATATAGAAGAGTTGCGGGTACATCCATGCATCGACCGACGTGCGCGAGATGCCGATGGGAATGTCACCCTTTATGGCCACTCCCTTGCTGTGGGCATAGTCGCGCACCTGACGCATCTGCTTGTCGAGGAAGTACTGTATGTAGCACTCGTAATCGAAGGCATCCTTTTTGGCGGCGGCCAAAGCATCGACCTTGGCTTGGTCATAGACGGCGTACTCGCCCCATTTGCCGAACTCAGGCGTGCCGTACATGTCGCGGAGCACGCAGAAAGCGGCATAGGGCTTGAGCCAAGCCTCGTTGCGCTTGACGAAGTCCTTATACTCGGGCGTAGACATCACTTCGGCGCCGTTCTGGGCGAAAAGTTCGTGGGCGAGTTCGCGCTTGGCGTTGTTTACACGCTCGTAGTCTATCTCTTTGAGGGCATTGAGTTCTGCGGCCAGTTGGTCGTAATGCTTCTGCTTCTTGGCATCCTTTAGTTTGCCCACATCGCTCAGGCGCAGATACTGCGGGTGAAGAGCGAAGGTGGAGTTAGCATTGTACGGATACGAGTCGGTCCAGGTGCCCGTCATGGTGGTGTCGTTGATGGGCAGAATCTGAATGAATGTCTGGCCGGTGGAGGCGGCCCAGTCAATCATCGGGATGAGGTCTAGGAACTCTCCCACGCCGAAGTCAGCCTCGGTACGCAGCGAGAACACGGGGATGGCCGTGCCGGCCCCATGCCATGGCGTCTGCATATTGATAAAGCGCATGCCTGACAGCGTAGTCGACAGTCCGGACACAGGGCCTGCGGACAGGCGGCGGTTCTCTCCGCCCTCCCATGACACAACGGCTCCGGTCTTCTTATTTAGAATAAGAAACTTGAATTCGGAGCCCTCTCCCAGGTCCTCCGTGGGATCGATTGTCACCCTCCAGAGCGGGTAATCGGCATCGCTCATGCGCACAGCCTTCGACACTTCCCAGTTGCCGAGGGCTTTGCTCGCACCGGCGATGGCGACCACATCTGTCGGTGCCACCATCGGAGCAAATACCTCAACAGTGAGTTTGCCGGGCTCGCACACTGCGGCCGGCTGGCGATCGGTGCGGTGCAGGATGCTCTCGGTGAAGGCCGACGAATAGTACGGCTTGTCCCAAGGCTGATCCTGCCATCGGTCGAACATGCGGCATAGCGGAGCCGGGCCGGGCACGAAGGTGCGTGGCTTTCCCCACTCTTTCCTTATTGTGCCGTCATCGCGGACCACCACATAAGAATATTCAAACGGCTTGTCGCCGGGGATGTCGACCGTGGCCGTCCAACGCTCCTCTCCTTCGAGTGAGAGCTTCAGGGCATTAGACACGTCTCCGGCGCCGAGCTCCGCAGCCGTGCCGGTTACGCACACTGACTCGCCCCAGTTGGTGCGGTAATCAATGTTGAAGGTTACTTTCATAATGGTATGATGTATGTATGAGATTATTCTGAATTCTTAACGCCCTGGCTCGCGCGCTTGTTTATTTCACTAGCATCTTTTCGGCATCTGAGGTGCCGTCGGCATATCGGGTGAGTTTGATTACGATTCCGGACTGCGGGGCAGCGAGACGGATGCCTTGCAGGTTGTAGTACTCAACGCTCACTGCCTCGGCTTCGCCCTGCTGGGCTGCGTCAGCGATGCCGTCGGTGCCTACGGCCTTACGCAGCACACGGTGAACTGAGTAGTATGCGGGCTTGCGGCTGGTCCCGTCGAAGAGAAGCGGATGGCTCTGTCGCCAAGAGTCGCCGTCGCTGAGACCCCAAATCATCATTGAGGGGCAGTTGTCATGAGCCAGCCACACGCGGGCCACGGCAGCGTAGTCCTTGGCCTGCTGCTTGTAGTCGGCCTCTGTGGTGCCTGAAGTGCCCATGTCAAGCTCGGTGATGATGCACTCGAGGCCGAGAGCCTGATAACTCTCGATATTGAGGGCAAGTTTGGCGGCATCAACACGGCCGGCGTCGAAGTGGCACTGCAGACCCACGCCATGAATAGGAATACCACTCTGCTGCAAGCGTTTAGCCAGATTGAAGAGTGCCTCAGTCTTTGCCACGCCCTTGAACTCTGCGCCATAGTCGGTAAGATAGAGTTTGCAGTCGGGTGCTGCCTGGTGAGCCCAAACGAAGGCCGAGTCGATGAAGTCCTCACCGATGCCGGTGTACCATACCGAGGGGCGCAGGTCGTAAGCGTCGGGGTTAGTACGGATGGCGGTTTGGTTGTCGCTCAGGCACTCGTTCACCACGTCCCACTCGCCGACGGTATTCTTGTAATGACCGGCCACAGCGAAGATATGGGCTTTGAGGATGCCAAGCAATTCTTCACGCGAGAAATTGTTGGAGTTCTTTTCGCCATTGGATGTAACCCAACCGGCCACCTGCTTGTGCCAAGCGAACGTGTGGCCGCGCACCTCGCAGTCGTAATGCTGAGCCAGCCTTACGAGGCGGTCGCCGAGGGTCCAATCGAACGATCCGCGCGATGGCTGGATATTCTCAAACTTCATGCCGTTCTCAGAAACAACGGCGTTGAACTCCTTGCCGATGAGGGCAGTCTGCGAGTTGGAGTAGTTGTTGAGGTCGTAGCTCCAGCAAGGAGCGGCCACACCGATGCGCTTGCCAAGCTTCTCTGCATATACGCGGAGCGGAGTCTTGTCGGTGGTTTCGTCGAAGCCGTCGTCATCGTCGTCATCATCATCGCCCGTGCCAGGATTGTCGTTGGGGTTCTCGATGATTTCATCGCCCTGTCCGCTGTAGTCAAGCGAGGTAACAGTGGCGACGAGTCGGTACATACCGTCCTCAACCACTTCCTTTACCTCCCATGTGTAGGATTGAGGATATTGTATGCGGTACTGCCAATCGCCTGTCTTGGCCGACGCTGAGATAAGAGTAAACTCGTCACCGACTTCGAGGGTGCAACCCTTCGAGGGCTCGATGTGGATGATGGGAGTAAGGTCCGAGGCCTGGAAGTCCTCGCCTATGTTACGGTAAACCACGGCGCCGGTCACCGTCAGGCGATCATAGTCCTGCGCACCGGCAATTTCGAAGTGCAGACGCGCGGTGGGACGCAGCCAGATATCGACTGGAGTGCCGTTCTGATAGTCGGCCACGGCAAATGTGCCGATGCTGCCGTCACCGGGCTCGAGGTGGCCATAGAGGTCAATCACTGACGCGCAATGGCCGTAGCCGCCGAGAGTGGCTGCGGAGAAAACGTACACGCCGGGCTTATTAGCGCCAAGAGCGCCGATTGAGCCGGGAAGGCTTTGGGCGGATGCCACTGTTGCGTCGTTGTTGAGCATTACCTTTCCGTCGAGCACGCGTATGGCGCCGGTCACGAGGTTGTCATTGCCGGTGATGCGGTAAGTGCCTTTGCCCTCCTTGACTATGCTCACGGCTGACGAAGTCGAGGGCGCGCCATTCTTATCAAGCGGAGCGATGCGGCCTGCCAGCACTGCGTCGAGGTCAGAAGCGCCCACAACGTAATATCCGGCATTGGTGCCATTGTTTAGCGAACCGCACAGACGGCTGCCTGCCAGGGTGTTGAGCGTGCCGATGCGTACACCTCGGTTGCCCTTGGGCGTGGCCAGCGTGGCGCCATCATAGACTATGACTTCATTATTGATCAACTGCTGGTTGATGCTCTTGAGCGATCCCTCGATATCCTCTGGGTTGAATGTCTTGCCGCCGGAATTGAGGATAAGGCCATAAAATCCGCATCCACCTTTCACTTCAGTGTACGGATATACGCAGACTTTGCCCGAGAAACCGCTCCAATCGGGATATGAGCCGCCATCCTTTGTGCCGAGGAAGGTACGCTCGCCACCGCAATAGAGGCTAATCGCACCCTCGCCTGTCACATCCGGACGCAACTCGGTGTAACGCGAGGTATAGATCTTCAACTCCTGTCCTGCGGGGATGTAGAGCGGAGAGGTGTAAGTGGCGTAATTCTTATCAGTATTATCTATGCAGATGTTGATAATGCCATCGGGGAAATCGTCGTTCCAGCTTTTGAGCACTACGTTGTCTATATAGTAATCCGATTTATCACAGTGGATGCCTATGTGGAGTTTGTCGGATGTGTTGCCGACAGGCACGGGCTTCATAGAATAGGCGCGATGCTGCCATTTGCCTTTGTCGCCCTGATGGGGGTAGCCGTCGTCATTGTACACCTCACTGTCGCCAACAAGCACCCACAGCTGCTTGTAGTCGTTTTCATCGGCCGAACTGCGGTACAGATCAAACTCAACAAACTGGTACTGCTCTGTCACCTGAGCGCCAGCCAGTCCGCCGGGCAGGAGGAGTTCGGGGTAAGTGTTCCAGTCTTTCAGCTTGACATGGAGCACCTTGTTATTTGGATTGGCCGGATCGGCCTCAACGATAGCGGTGGATGTGCCGGCATCACCAAACTTGTTCCACATAGTAACAACATCGCCGACCTCGTAGGACTCGAAGTCGCAGACGACCAGCGGAGCGGCTGAACTGAACGCGGCTACCGACAACGCTGAGATGAGAAGCATAGGCTTAATTTTCATGATATTTGGCTTGGTATGATTAGTAAGGAGCAAAATTAGCGAAAATATTCCTATCTACGATATTTTCAACCAAAAAATATTCATCTGAACTTTTTAACCACAAAACAATGCTTCTTATTGAAATTATTTTCGTATATTTGCGCTCTGAATTAAAAAACGTTTCGAAACTTTCTTTATAAGGCCTAAAATGAACTGCAAAAACCTATTTGCCATCATCGTCGTAATCCTATGCCTGACCGCCTGCTCTACACCCAAGAACATCACCTATTTCCAGGATGTCACAGAGGGCTCAGTAGTCGATGTCAACCAACCCTATCAAGTGAAGGTACAGCCTGGCGACAAACTGCGCATCATCGTAACTACTAAGGACGAACGTCTGTCTGATATGTTCAACATCCAGACAACGGGTCTAACCAACAACTCGACCGACGTAGGCAACCAACTCGGCTACACAGTCAACCCGGCCGGTGAGATCGATTTCCCGCAAATAGGAATGCAGAAAGTGGCAGGCCTCACCCGTGACCAAATCGCCACTCTGCTTAAGAAAACAATCGAAAACAATGACCTTGCTAAGGACCCCGTCGTGGTTGTAGACGTGGACAACAAGGGCGTGGGTTTGGGTGGTGACGGTTATACTCCCCGCCCCTATAGGATCCACAACGCCCGGATTTACAGCCA
>CAMWUM010000054.1 GCA_947177435.1 uncultured Muribaculaceae bacterium | reverse complement strand
TAGATGCATGCCTTTGCTCAATACATGCTCGCCAAGCGCGAGCCCGTTTATGCGCAGGCACAAACAGTGTTTGACTCATCGCTTTTGGAGACCGAGGAGGAAATCTCCGCCACCGCCCGCCAGTTTGCAGCCCGCTTCCTCGCTTCTGATTAATCTCGATTAATCCCGATAAATCTCGATTAATCCCCAAAATTAATAACCCAATCAAAAATCCAACATGGCCTACTCGCCCACCCCTCTTGAAGAATTGCTGACGGCCACCGTGGCGCGCCGCAAGGTATCAATCGGACTGCCCAAGCCGCAAGGAGCCGACAAGCGCTTCCCGCTTACGCCCGAGGCCGCAGGCATGCTCGCCGAGCGCGGCTTTGCCGTAAAGATCGAGGCCGGCGGCGCCGACAGCATCCATTACGGCGACTTCAAATACCAGGAGTTAGGCGCCTCAATCGTCGACCGGGCTGAGGCACTGCGCTGCGACATAGTCATCTGCCTCACCCCGCTGGCCCTCCCCGACGCCCGGGCACTGAAGCGCGGGTCGATGCTGCTTACGCTCTTCGACTCGGCCCTGCTCGAAGCCCGCGTGCTGGCCCAATTGCTGGCGAGCCATGTAATCACCATAGCCCTCGACCTCATCATCGACGACCGCGGCCACATGCCCATCGCCGACATCCTGTCAGAAATCTCGGGCCGTGCCTCAGTGGCCATAGCCTCGTCGCTGCTGGCCGACGCCGTGCACGGCAAGGGCATACTGCTCGGCGGCATCGCCGGCATCGTGCCCTGCGAGGTCACCATCATCGGCTCGGGCATCGACGCCAGAGCGGCTGCACGCAGCGCGCTGGGCCTGGGCGCCACGGTGAGAATGTTTGACAACGACACGTACCGTCTGCGCGCCGCGCTGTTCGACCTCGGCCCCGGCGTGGCCGGCTCGGTGCTTCATCCTCGCGTTCTGCTCAACGCCCTTCGGTCGGCCGACGTGGTGGTGGCCACGCCCGTCAAGCCGGCGTTTGTCATCTCATCCGACGTGGTGGGCGAGATGAAGCGCGGCGTCATCACCTTCGACCTGGGCAACGGACGCCAACCCGCGTTCCCGTCGCTGCGCCAAGTTGACCTAGGACAGGCATCGGCCTCCGACAACACGATGGACGGGCAGCGCGTATGCTACGTGCGCCCCGGCAACGCCGTGCCGCGCACGGCAGCCATGGGCCTGAGCAACACGCTGCTGACGATGCTGTCTGAGATATTCTCGTGCGACGGGTTCAGCAACGCCCTCATGCTCAACTCGGGCCTGCAAGGAGCGGCCCTCACTTTCCTCGGCAAGCCCACCAACCCGGCCGTAGCCAAGGCCCTGGGCGTGCGTCAGGTCGACATAAAACTCATACTGCAATTTAGCTGAAGAGAGGTATGCAGAAAAGAAAGTTCTACGTGGTATGGGCCGGCTACCAGCCGGGCATATACGACTCTTGGGAGGAGTGCAAGGCACAAGTCGACGGATACGCCGGAGCGCGCTACCGCGCCTTCGAAACGTGCGAGGACGCCACAGCAGCCTTCCGCAAGGAGAACGACATCGAGGCTATGCAATTTTACACCTTCCTCTCCCGCCCCAAGCCCGTGATCAACTACGCCGCCTTTCCCGAGATAAGGCTCGACGCAATAGCCGTGGACGGCGCCTGCGACAAGAACCCCGGCGGAAATGTTGAATACCAGGGCGTGGCCGTGAGCAATGGCGAGCGCCTGTTTCACGTGGGCCCATTCCCCGGCGGCTCCAACAATATCGGCGAGTACCTTGGGCTGGTGCATGCCCTCGCCTATCTGGCTCAGCGGGGCGACAGCGCAACGCCAGTCTACTCCGACTCACGCACGGCCCTGTCGTGGCTCCGCCAGCGCAGGTGCAAGACTACAGTGCAGTTGCCCCCTGAGAGCAAGCTGGCGCAACTGGTGGTGCGTGCCGACCGATGGCTGGCTACACACTCGTGGCTCAACCCCGTACTGAAATGGGACACAGAAAAATGGGGAGAAATCCCCGCTGACTTTGGCAGGAAATGATTATGACTAAGCAATTTAAGATATTAGTGATGACAGCCGCGCTGATGGCGCCCGCGATAGGCCACGCCTCCGAAAATGTCGACAGCGCTGCCCGCGAGAAGGTGGCCGACTACACGGCTTCCACCCTGTTCGGGGCCTCGACCGGAACGTTCGCGCCATACATGATAGGCTCGCTCAACCACGGCAAGACGCAGATGAAATCGTGGGCGCTGGCTGATGTAAGTGTGGTGCGCGGGCTCGACCATGACCGCAGGTTCAGTTGGGGATTTGGAGGAGAGTTCCTGTTCGGCTTCTCGCACAAAGCCCAGTACGCGCGATGGCAACCCGAGCCTGGCCAATGGGATGTCACCAAGCAGGGCCCGGCATCAATCTGGCTCCAGCAGGTCTACGCCGAGGTAAAATACCGAAGCGTGTTCCTCACCGCCGGAATGAAAGAGCGCGGGTCGGCCCTGCTCAACCAGCGCCTGTCGAGCGGCGACCTTGTGGAGAGCGGCAACGCGCGCCCCATCCCCCAAGTCCGCGCCGGGTTTATTGACTTCCAGAATATCCCGTTTACCAACGGCTGGGTACAGATACAAGGTGAAATATCCTACGGCAAGATGGTGGACAATACCTACAACAAAAACCACTACAACTATTACAACTACCACATCCACCTTGGCGCCCTGTACAGCTACAAGCGCTGCTATTTCCGCACCAATCCCGACAAGCCTTTCTCGATAATCGCAGGCATGCAGACGGCGGCATTTTTCGGCGGCGAGACACAATACTATCAGGACGGGCACCAGACTAAGGAGATGAAGTTTTCGTCTTCATTAAAGACTTTCTTCAAGGTGTTCTTTCCCTTTGCCGAGGGCGGCGAGGATTACTACACGGGCCAGACGCTCGGCTCGTGGGACTGCCGCATGCGTTACCGCCTGCCCAACCGCGATGAGATATTCGCCTACTTCCAAGGCCCGTGGGAGGACGGTACCGGAATAGGACGCCGCAACGGCCTTGACGGCCTTTGGGGTCTGGAATACAAGGCTTCGCGCCCCGGCATCATCACCGGTGCCGTATTCGAATTGCTCGACTTCCGCAACCAGTCGGGCCCCATACACTGGCAGCCCAACGATACCCCCGGCACGCCGATCCTTACCCATGTGCAGGGACGTGATAATTATTACAACAATGGATATTATAATGCATACGCCAACTACGGCATGGCCATCGGCACCCCCTTCCTGATGTCGCCCATCTACAACCAGGACGGCTACCCAGCCTTTGCCAGCAATCGCGCCTGCGGATTTCACGCCGGCCTGTCGGGCCTCTTCTCTAAAGAGATTGACTACCGCTTCCTCGTTGGCTACCAACGCGGCCTGGGTAACTACGATTACGCCTACCCGCGTCCGCGCACCAATACGTCGATGCTCTTCGAGGCCGGCTGGGACGCATCGGTTCTGGCACGAGGCCTCAGCGCCAGACTCCAACTGGCTTTCGATGCCGGTTCGCTCCGCGGCAACAACTTCGGTGGTGGCCTTACGATAACATATAAAGGTGAAATATGGTGATTATGAAAAAGATAGCATATACTCTCTGCCTGCTCCTCTGCGCTCTGGCCTGCGGATGCTCGCCCGACGGCGGCAGCAGCCCGCTGCGCGGCCAATGGGTGATGGTGACAATGACCGTCGACGACGTCCCGGTTGAGACCGAGGCAATCCTCTACACCTGGCGCTTCCACTCTGACATAGTACAGATTACCGAGCAAAAGGGCCTGCACACAGCCGATTACTCCTTCGGCATCTGGACCCTTGCCGGCGATGCCATGACCATCGACTTCAAGGGCCAGCCCGGCCCGCCTGCCGAACTTGGCCTCAGCGGTTCGGTGGTCAACCATCTGACCCTTACGTGGGATACTAAATCGCAAATAATCCTCTCCGGCCCTCATAAGACTTACTACCTCAAGAAACTAAACTAAAATCAATATTCCGACCATGAAGAAACAACTCATCTGCGCCTCGCTCTGCGCTGCCTTGGCCCTGACGGCCTGGGCGAAAGATGACTCGCGATTCGTCACGCCTCTCGACGCGCAGCCCGCACCCCAGGGCCTCGACGGCGCCAACATTGCCCTCTGGCAGAGCCACGGCTGGTACTTCGAGCCGAAACTCAACCGCTGGGAGTGGCAGCGCGCCCGCATCTTCCAGACCGTGGAAGACCTCTACACTCAAAGCTACGTGATGCCTTACCTAATGCCAATGCTCCAGAATGCAGGCGCATACGTGATGAGCCCCCGCGAGCGCGATATCCAAGACACAGAATACATTATCGACAACGACGGCTCTGTCATGTACTCCGGCCAGTGGACCGCCCTGCCCACCAGCGCATACGCCGAGACCAACGGCAAGAAGAAATGGGCTGCCACTCAGCAGCCAGGCTTTGCCTACGATGGCTCTTACCTGATCGAAACGAGCCATCCGTTCCAGGCTGGCACGGCCCGCGTGGCCGACGGCGTAAAGGACGCTAAGGACGCTTCCACCATCTCGTGGGGCGGCGCCGACATCCAGGCCGACGGGAATTACGCCGTGTACGTTTCGTACCAGTCGCTGCCCAACAGCGCCACCGACGTGGTGTACACCATCAACACGGCCATGGGCCCCAAGCAGGTAAAAGTGAACCAGAAGATGGGCGGCGGCACGTGGATTTACCTTGGCCACTTCCCCTTCAAAGCCGGCGTATCGGACAAACCGCTCGTTGAGGTCAGCAACCTCACCTCCAACAAGAAAGCGGTCGTTACAGCCGATGCCGTGAAGATTGGCGGCGGCGTGGGCAACGTGAGCCGACGCGTGCTCGAGGGCAATCCTGAGATTGATTACCAGTACGTAAGCAGCGGCTATCCGAGGTTTACCGAGGGCGCTCGCTACTGGCTGCAATGGGCCGGCGCCCCCGACAGCGTGTACACCCCCTCGGCCAATGTCAACGACTACGGCGATGATTACAAGTGCCGCGGCCTATGGGTCAACTGGATGGCCGGCGGCTCCAAGATGCTCCCCGGCCAGGAAGGCCTGGGCGTGCCCATCGACCTTTCGCTCGCATTCCACTCTGACGCTGGCACCACCCTCAACGATTCGATCATCGGCACCCTGGGCATCTACTGCACCGATGGCAAGCAAAAATACCCCGGCGGACAGCCTCGCGAGGCCGCCCATCGCCTTACCGACCTGGTGATGACCAACATCACCGACGACGTGCGCGCGCAGTTCGAGCCCAACTGGACTCGTCGCGACATGTGGAACAAGAGCTATTTCGAGGCCCGCGTGCCCCAGGTGCCGGCCGTGCTTCTCGAACTGCTCTCGCACCAGAATTTCGCCGATATGAAGTACGGACTTGACCCCGCCTTCCGCTTCACCGTGTCCCGAGCCATCTACAAGGCCATGCTGCAGTTCATCGCCGAACGCGACGGTCGCCCCTACGTGGTGCAGCCCCTTCCCGTGCGCTCTATGGCCATAGCCAACGAGGGAGGCAACAAGTACAAGATCACCTGGCAGCCCACCGTCGACTCACTGGAATCCACGGCAATGCCTACTTACTACATCGTCGAGACCCGTGTTGACCCGGAAATCGGATACAAGCAGCTCGCCATCGTCGACAAGCCCGAATACGAGGCGACAATCACCGACAGCGATATCCACAGTTACCGCATCATCGCTTGCAACGCCGGCGGCGCCAGCTTCCCCTCAGAGACCCTCGCGCTCCGCTACGTCGAGGGTAAGAACGACGTGCTGATTGTCAACGGCTTCACTCGCATCAGCGCTCCCGACTGGTTCGACTCGGGCGAGATTGCCGGATTCTACGACGTGCGCGACCCCGGCGTGCCCTATATCCAAGACATCTCGTTCATCGGCAGCCAGTTTGAATTCCGCCGCGACATCCCCTGGATGGACGACGACGCTGCCGGATTCGGCGCCTCGCGCTCCAACTATGAGAAGGAAGTCATCGCCGGCAACACGTTCGACTTCGTGGCCGTGCATGGACGCGCCGTAGCCGACGCTGGCTACGGCTTTATCTCGGCCAGCGTCGAGGCCTTCGCCAATGGCGACGTGCCCAACGCACCCGCCGTAGTCGACCTCATCCTCGGCAAGCAGAAGGAGGTGCAGTCCGGCACAGGCCATTACGGCACCCGCTTCAAGACCTTCCCCACCGCCCTGCAGGATAGGCTCAGAGCCTACACCACCGCCGGCGGCAACGTGTTTGTCAGCGGTTCGTTCGTAGCTACCGACCTTTGGGATAATCCCCACAGCAGCAAGGAAGTGGCCGAGGCTGACCAGAAATTTGCCCAGGAGGTGCTCGGCTATCACTGGCGCGTGGGTCAGGCCTGCTCGGTAGGCGAGGCTTACGAGGTGCAAAGCGTATTCAAGCCCTTCAGCGGCGGCCGATTCACCTTTGCCAACGACTTCAATCCGACAATCTACGGCGTGCAGTCGCCCGACTCGTTCTACGCTGCCGACAAGGAGCACGGCGCCACCATCATGCGATACAGCGAGAACAATCTCGTGGCCGGCATCGCCTACGCCCCCGGCTCGTACCGCACCGTGGTTATCGGCTTCCCCTTTGAGACAATCACCATCGAGGCCCAACGCAACGACATGATGCGCCAGGTACTCACATTCCTAATTAATAATTGAAAAAATTTTCCATTATGATTAAAGCATTCATTCCCTATATCGACCAGGCCGACACCCTGTCGACCGTAACGGCCCTCACGGCTTCTCCCCTCGTATCGGGCATCGAACTCGTTGACATCGCCCACGACGCACTCCAGTCAACCAAGACCCTCAAGAAGATGGCCGAAAAGGCCGACGGCTGCGAGTATGTGCTCGTCTACACCAAGTGCAACGACCTCGTGCCAGGATACCACGCACTCGACCGCTTCGTAGAGATTGCGCGCGACACCAACGCCTCCATGCTCTACTCTGACTATTACTCTGTAATCGACGGCGAGCAGCGCAAGATGCCCACCATCGAGTGCCAGTTCGGCGCCCTGCGCGACGACTTCAACTTCGGCTCCGTCCTCTTCTTCCGCGCCGACGCCTTCCGCAAGGCCGTGGCAGAGATGGACAAGGATTACAAGGCAGCCGGCCTCTACGACCTGCGCCTGCGCGTAAGCCGCATCGCCCCCATCGTGCACATCAACGAGTACCTCTACCAGGACGTCGAACTCGACAACCGCAAGTCGGGCGAGAAGCAGTTTGACTACGTAGATCCGCGCAACCGCGCTAGCCAGATCGAGATGGAGGAGGCCTGCACAGCCCACCTCAAGGCCATCGGCGGCTACCTGGCTCCTGTATTCGAAAAGGTTGACTTCGGCGCAGGAGAGTTCCCCGTCGAGGCATCGGTCGTAATACCCGTGCGCAATCGTGTGCGCACCATCGCCGACGCCATCCAGAGCGTGCTTTCACAGCAGACTTCGTTCCCTTTCAACCTCATCATCGTCGACAACCACTCGATCGACGGCACCACCGAGGCAATCGACAAGTTCGCCGGCGACGCCCGTGTGGTGCACATCATCCCCAACCGCGACGACCTCGGCATCGGCGGATGCTGGAACGTCGCACTCGACGACGCCCGCTGCGGCAAGTTTGCCGTACAGCTTGACTCCGACGACCTCTACGCCGGCACTGACACCCTGCAGAAGATCGTCGATGCGTTCTACGCCCAGAACTGCGCCATGGTCGTTGGCACCTATATGCTCACCGACATCAACAAGAACATGCTGCCTCCCGGCAAAATCGACCACGCCGAGTGGACTCCCGAGAACGGCCGCAACAACGCCCTGCGCATCAACGGCCTGGGTGCTCCCCGCGCTTTCTACACCCCCGTGGCCCGCAAAATCCACCTGCCCAACACATCCTACGGCGAGGACTATGCCATGGGCCTCTCCGTGTCGCGCCACTACCAGATCGGCCGCATCTACGACGTGCTCTACCTCTGCCGCCGCTGGGAGGGCAACAGCGATGCCGCCCTGCCCATCGACAAGATCAACGCCAACAACCTTTACAAGGACAGCATCCGCACGTGGGAGCTCCAAGCCCGCATAGCCCTCAACAAGGCATGAAGACTCGACTAATATTCATTCTGATGTGCATGATGGCCCTGTTGCCATCATGCACATCAAAATCTCCACAGGATGCTCTCCGCGCCGAGTGCGCAGCGGCCAATGAGTCGATGCCCCAAGATCTCGGCAACTCCATCATCGTGCGCTCCGTCTCATTCACCGATGGCAACGTAGTGTACCACCTCACCTGTGACGAAAACTTCTGCCCCCTCTACGACGAAGCCTTCGTCAAGGAAGTGACCGAAGAAATGCGCCAAGAATTCATCACCAGCGACGACCCCGAAATCATCGAACTCGTCCGCCTCTGCCGCAAAGCCAACGCCAACGCCGTCTACGAATACCGCACCCTCCAAGGCAACACCTACACCCTCACCGTCCCCCTCTAACCCACTGATTAGGTTCTTTTTATAGTTGAAAACGGGACTTACTACTAATCAATATTAAAATGTTTAATAGATAAATTCATTAGGCCATGAAATTCAAGGCAAAGAACGATCTTGAATACAGCAAGCGCAGGCTGGAGATCTTGCTTAACCGCCGCAGGATTAGGTTTAATCCTTACAAGGTGTCGGACAAGCAGTTGCTTGAATACGCATGGCAAGGACGATGGGGCGAGCCTGATGACCTGACTGAGATGGTAATAATCACGTTCACCCGCCTTCGCGAAATCAACAACGGCAGGGAGTTTGACGGGATATACTTCCGCGTCGGTAGGTCAGAAGAGGAATTTTTCATCGCCCGCTTCAGTTTTCGCCGCCGTCAGACGGCCCACGATACGCTCCACGGCGAACGGTTCTACTACGGCAAGTCCATGGTGCGAAGCGATGACGATATCAGGCGTCTCGTCGGCAAGACGGTGTTTATAAGCAGGGCAATACCTTACAGCCGAGAGTGGTATAAATACGGATCGCTATTCCGCATGCACAAGCTGACAGGCAACCTCGCCAGAGACGCCGCCATGATGCGCCAGGCAATGTGCGAAGCCAAGATAGAAATGCTGGAGCGGCTTATGGCCAATCCAGAATCCCAATGGTATTTGAACTGCGACAAAGGTTTCATCGACTACGAAACGCCCATCCGAGCCCTAATCGAACGTATCCGCCTCTACCCGCTCACCCCCGTCCCACCGTCTAATTAACAACTGTGAGG
>CAMWUM010000053.1 GCA_947177435.1 uncultured Muribaculaceae bacterium | reverse complement strand
CGACATCATCCCCAAGAACGTGGCCGACGTCATCAACAACCCCGGACTTTGGGGCGAAGACCCGCAACTGAGCATTCTACCGCCCACCCTGCTCGTAAGCATCGAGCGGCGCGCCGACGCCGACCGCGTCATCGAATATAACGACTACGCCATCGAGGCCGACGCAGCCACCGACGGCGACTACTCCGAGGACGCAGCCGACTTCCAGTCAGCCTCCGACCCCGACCTCATTCCCATCGGCACACTCATCAACTACGCCAACCGCAATCCCAACCTCGACAAAATCGCCGCCCTCGCCGCCCACTACATCCCCCAAAAGGAAGAAAACCTCTACGCCGAGTAATAACAATAAAAAAATACACCATAACGTAGGGACATGGCATGCCATGTCTCCTATGTTGTGGTGTTTAACAATTTGTGGGGGTATTTCTGGCAGGGATTGTGGGGTGACTATCGGAAAAAATGAGTATATTTGCGGAGCAATATCGCGTTTATCTAATTCTGAATACCTGAATGAAAATTTTTACTTCTCTTTTGATGGCGGTGGCGCCGATGTTGGCGTTGGCCGACGGCCTGACTTACGAACAACAGGTGGCCGGGGCTGTGAGCGTCGGCAATGGCTCGGAACTGCACATCACCGGCGTGGAAGCGCCGATGGCTCCCGGAGCAAAGGTTGACTTGGCCGGGGATGACGCCTGGCTCGTGTTTGAGGGCGTGAAGGCGTCGACCGTCAAGGCTAAATGGCTCGGGCAGGTCACCGTGGCCGGCCAGCCGGCAAAGCATCCCGACAACGTGCGCCTGGCGCAGTGGGGCTCGGGCTGCGTGGTCATTCCCAACGGCTATGCCAACGACCGCTCGGCGCTCACGCTTTACAGCCAGCCCGACTGCAAAGGCCAGACTATGACATGCGGCATCAACACTTACTACCGAGGCCTGGGCGCGCTCGACAACCGCGTGCAGTCGTTCGTCCTCAAGCGCGGCTACATGGCCACGCTGGCCAACAACCCCGACGGCACGGGCCACAGCCGCGTGTGGATTGCCGCCGACAGCGACATCGTGGTGCCCGTGATGCCAGAGGGCTTCGTCACCTACCGCGGCGCAGATGGCACGTTCGACGCTGGCAATACCGAAAGCTTCGTGTCGTTTGTGCGCGTGATGCGCTGGGAGTGGGCCGGCAAGAAGGGCTGGTGCGGCGGCAGCGAGCAAGAGATGATACTCAGCAACTGTGACTCGTATTACCGCTGGAGCGCCGACAAGATTTACGACAATCCGTCCAAGAACTTCTACGAGTTTGATCGCGAGTTCTCACCCATCAAGCAGCAATATTGGTGGCCCGGTTGGGACCAGATCGACAGCCTGCAAAACGTCATTCACCTGTGCGGCTACAACGAACCCAATCAGACCGACCAGGCCAACCAACCCGCAAGCGTGGCCATCGAGCAATGGCCCTACATGTTCAGGTCGGGCCTGCGCCTGGGCTCGCCAGCCCCCACAGGCGTGTACACGGCGTGGAGCGACGAATTCTGGGCGGCCATCAAGCGCTACAATTACCGCTGCGACATCAATGTCACCCACATCTACGAATACCTAACCGCCGACCAATGGCGCAGCCGCGTCGAGCACATGGTGGAGGAGAGCGGCGGCCGCCCCTGCTGGGTGACTGAGTACAACTACGGAGCCAACTGGACCAGCGAGCAATGGCCTGACCAGCAAGGTTCAAGAGTGGACGTGCACGGCAACCTGATTGACAACAGCGGACGCCCCACCAACAAGGGCGTGACCGTGTCACGCCCCGCCACGGCAGCCAACATGGAGCACCATCGCCAGTGGATGGAGGCTTTCCTGCCCGGCATCGACGCCATCGACAAACTCGAACGCACACACTTCTACAACTGGGTGGAGGATGCCCGCAGCATAATCATCAACGGCGAGCTCACCCCATCGGGCGAGGTGTTTGCCAGCCATGTGTCCGTGCCCGGATACAAGGCAAGCCAAGCCTACGACCACGTGTGGCAAATCGCTCCGCCATGCCTGACGCCTTCGTTTGACGGCGACTACGAGCACGTCAGACTGCAATTCTACGACCACAACGGCGAGACTGGCAAGATGTATGTATTCTCAATGCTAAAGCCCGGCGGCTGGATCGATGTCGACACCCTGGTGCTTGGAGTCGATTACCAGGCAGGCGACCGAGTGAACCACGTCATTGAAGTTCCCGAGGACATCAGTTCCAACCAAATCAAAGTCTACGCAGTGGCTTACAATGGCCAGCAATCCCTCAACTACCCCTTCGCCATAGCCACCGAACCCATTGCAGCGCCTCAAATCAAATTAGACTCCGCGACCGGCGAGAGCATCACCATCAAGTGGGCCGAGATTGAAAACGCCAAACAATACCGCGTAAGGGCCGGCACCAGCAGAGATAATCTGCGCCTTGTCGACAGGACAACCGAAACTGAATACACCCACCCCACCAAGCCCGAGACGGCGTACTATTTCCAGGTCGAGTCCGTAGGACGCTTCGGCACGTCCAACGCCAGCAACGTGATGCGCATCTACTCCGGCACGTCAGGCATCGCCTCCGCACAGGCCGACGAAATCGAAATCACCGCCGCCCGCGGCGCCATCGTCATCGACAGCCCCGTGGAGTGCTCTCTTCCCCTCTACTCAACTGACGGACGCCTGGTGCGCACGCTCCAGATCCAGCCCGGACACAGCGAAATCCCCGTCGCTCCCGGCGCCTACATCCTCAACCGCCAGAAACTCCTGGTACGCTGACCACGAGGAATAAACAAAAACTAAGCGGCGGATTGGCATTGATGCCAATCCGCCGCTTGCTATGGGAGGGATGGGATTACTTTATGTCAGGATCTACGCCCCACTGCTGCTGAGCCAGGCGGCGATAGTTGTTGTAGCGCCACATAGCGTTGGCCTTCGAAGCGGCGAACAGCTCCTGAGCCTCGGCGGGGTACTGCTTGAGCACCGATGCGTAACGCACCTCACCCTTGAGGAAGTCGTCGAACTTATCCCAGTCGGGCTCCTTGGAGTCGAGGGTGAAGGGGTTTTTGCCTTCGAGTTCGAGGGCGGGGTTGAAGCGCCAGAGGTGCCAGTAGCCGCACTCGACTGCACGCTTCTCCTCGGCCTGGCTGTGGCCCATGCCAGCCTTCAGGCCGTGGTTGATGCAGGGCGAGTAGGCGATGATGAGCGACGGGCCGTCGTAAGCCTCAGCCTCGCGGAATGCCTTGAGGGTCTGGGCCATGTCGGCGCCCATAGCCACCTGGGCAACGTATACGTAGCCGTAAGTGGAGGCGATCAGGCCGAGGTCCTTCTTGCGGATGCGCTTGCCGGCGGCTGCGAACTTGGCGATTGCGCCGAGCGGTGTAGCCTTCGACGACTGGCCGCCAGTGTTGGAGTAAACCTCGGTGTCGAGGACGAGAACGTTGACGTTCTTGTCGCAGGCGAGCACGTGGTCGAGGCCGCCGAAGCCGATGTCGTAAGCGGCGCCGTCGCCGGCGATAATCCACTGCGAACGCTTGGGGATGTAGTGCTTGAGCACGACGATGCCCTTACAGATGTCGCAGTCGCAAGCCTCGCACAGGGGCACGATCTTGTCGGCCACCTCGCGGGTGATGTCAGCGTCATTGCGGTTGTCGAGCCAGCGCTGGGCGAGCTCCTTGATCTCGGCCGAGCAGCAGTCGCAGGCCTGGGCCTGGGTGAAGAGGTCGGCCAGGCGGTCCTGGAGCTTGTCGGTGGCTATCTTCATACCAAGGCCGAACTCGGCGAAGTCCTCAAAGAGGGAGTTGGCCCATGCGGGACCGTGGCCGGCGGCGTTCTTGGTGTAAGGAGTCGAGGGCACAGAGCCGGAGTAGATTGACGAGCAGCCGGTGGCGTTGGCTACCATCTCGTGGTCGCCGAAGAGCTGGCTGACGAGCTTGACGTACGGGGTCTCGCCGCAGCCCGAGCAGGCGCCGGAGAACTCGAAGAGAGGAGTAGCGAACTGGCTGTTCTTGACATTGAGCTTGGTGTCGACCAGGTTCTGCTTCGAAGCCACGTGCTTGACGCAGTAGTCCCAGTTGACCTGGTAGCCGAGCTCGTCCTCGAGCGGACGCATGGCCAGAGCCTTGTTGCCCTTCTTGCCGGGGCATACGTCGACGCAGTTGCCGCAGCCGAGGCAATCGAGCACGTCGACAGCCTGGATGAAGCGCATGCCGGCGAACTGCTTGCCCAGAGCGGGCAGCGAGTAGCCGTCGCCGAAGGGAGCGCCCGACATCTCGTTGGCGTCAAGCACGAACGGACGGATGGCGGCGTGGGGGCAAACGTAGGCGCACATGTTGCACTGGATGCAATTCTCGGGGTTCCACTCAGGCACGAATGCAGCAACGCCGCGCTTCTCGTAGGCAGCGGTGCCCTGCTCCCATGTGCCGTCGGGGTTGGCCTTGAATGCGCTGACCTTGAGCCAGTCGCCGTCCTGAGCGTTGATGGGGCGCACCACGTCGTTGATGAATGCGGGATCATCGTTGGGCTGCTTGGGCTCGTCGGGCAGTTCGGCCCATGCGGGGTCGACGGCCAGCTTGTGGTATTCGCCGCCGCGATCGACAGCAGCGAAGTTCTTGTCGACAACGTCCTGGCCCTTCTTGCCGTAGCTCTTGACGATGAACTTCTTCATCTGCTCGATGGCCAGGTCGACGGGGATAACCTCAGTGATGCGGAAGAAGGCGCTCTGCAGGATGGTGTTGGTGCGGTTGCCAAGGCCGATCTCCTGGGCTATCTTGGTGGCGTTGATGTAGTATACGGTGATGTTGTGCTGTGCGAAGTAGCGCTTCACCTTGTTGGGCAGGTTCTTGGCCAGTTCGTCGCCCTCCCAGATAGTGTTGAGCACGAAGGTGCCGTTGTCGCGCAGGCCACGGGTCACGTCGTACATGTGCAGGTAGGCCTGTACGTGGCAAGCGACGAAGTTGGGGGTGTTGACCAGGTAGGTCGAGCGGATGGGCACATCGCCAAAACGGAGGTGCGAGCAGGTGAAGCCGCCCGACTTCTTGGAGTCGTATGCGAAGTAAGCCTGGCAGTACTTGTCGGTGTTGTCGCCGATGATCTTCACCGAGTTCTTGTTGGCGCCTACGGTGCCGTCAGCACCAAGGCCGAAGAATTTGGCTTCGAACGTCGACTCGTGGCCCAGGGCCATCTCCTCGGGGAGGGGCAACGAGGTGAAAGTGACGTCGTCGACGATGCTGATGGTGAAGTTGTTCTTGGGAGTGGGGAGAGCCAGGTTCTCGTACACGCCGATGATCTGGGCGGGAGTGGTGTCCTTAGAGGCCAGACCGTAGCGGCCGCCGACGATGAGGGGGGCGTTCTCCTTGCCGTAGAAGCACTCCTTGACGTCGAGGTAGAGGGGCTCGCCGTTGGCGCCGGGCTCCTTGGTGCGGTCAAGCACGGCGATGCGCTTGGCGGTGGCGGGCACGGCTGCCAGGAAATGCTTGGCCGAGAACGGGCGGTACAGGTGCACAGACACCAGGCCCACCTTCTCGCCCTTGGCCATCAGGTAGTCGATAGCCTCCTGAGCGGCCTGGGTGACGCTGCCCATGGCGATGATGACGCGCTCAGCGTCGGGGGCGCCGTAATAGTTGAAGAGGTGGTACTCGCGGCCGGTGATCTTAGAGATTTCGGCCATGTAGCCCTCCACGATTTCAGGCACTGCGTTGTAATATTCATTGCAGGCCTCGCGGTGCTGGAAGAATACATCGCCATTCTCAGCCATGCCGCGAGCCACGGGGGCGTCGGGGTTGAGGGCGCGCTGGCGGAAGCGGTTGAGGGCCTCGCGGTCGAGCAGCGGCTCGAGGTCTTCCTGGTCGAGGCGCTCGATCTTCTGGATTTCGTGCGAGGTGCGGAAACCGTCGAAGAAGTTGACGAAGGGCACGCTCGACTTGATGGTCGACAAGTGGGCCACGCCAGCCAGATCCATCACCTCCTGCACCGAACCCTCGGCGAGCATGGCGAAGCCGGTCTGGCGCACCGACATCACGTCCTGGTGGTCGCCAAAGATCGACAGGGCGTGCGAAGCAAGCGTGCGGGCCGATACGTGGAACACGCAGGGCAGCAACTCGCCGGCAATCTTGTACATGTTGGGGATCATCAGCAGCAGGCCCTGCGAAGCGGTGTAGGTGCTGGTCAGAGCGCCTGCCTGAAGCGAGCCGTGGACAGCGCCGGCGGCGCCGCCCTCTGACTGCATCTCCTGCACGGTGACGGTCTCGCCGAAGATGTTCTTGCGGCCGGCAGCCGACCACTCGTCCACGTACTCGGCCATGGTCGATGACGGGGTGATGGGGTAGATGGCAGCCACCTCGGAGAACATATAGCTCACGTGGGCAGCGGCCTGGTTGCCATCACAAGTAAGAAATTTCTTTTCTTGACTCATATGAATTAGATTTTTGGTCTGGGCCGAGGGCCCAAATCTTTATGGAATATTTTTTCTAGCGATTATATCGCGCAAAGTTACGAATTTTCGCGCAAAATCACAAAAAAATCAACCCTCACCAGGCCTTATTGGGCGGCGGGGCGCTGGAAGCCGTCCTTTTTGCAGCGTTTGGTCATGCGTTCGATGCGAGCCTTGGTCTCTGGGTGGGATGAGAACATCTTTGAGAAATAGCTGTTGTTTTGGCCGCCTTCGGCCTCTAAGTTTTGGAATTTCTCAAAGGCCATCACCATGCCCCAGGGATTCCGCCCATTCTCTACCAGAAAGTCATAGCCGCAATCATCGGCCTCGTTCTCTTGCTTTTGTGAATACTTGGCGTTTACGAAAGCTTCACCGAGCTTGCCTAGTTGAGAATCGGTGAGGGCGGCGACCTTTGAGCCTGACGCGGCCACGGCGTCTTTCAGAGCGCCCGTCAACAACTGGTTCTTGAACTGGTTTTTCGAATGACGCTTTACCACGTGGCCTATTTCGTGGCCAATGATGCCCATCAGCTCGTCATCGTCCATAATATCCATCAACGCGGCAAAGACCCTGACACTGCCATCGGGGCAGGCGAACGCGTTGACATCCACGACATTGTACACCTTGAAATTCAACGGTATGCCGTCTGCTTCGGTAATGCCTTCCACCAGTCGGTTAAGCCTCTGGACATAAGGGTCGTCGTCGGGGAGCACGGGATTGTTCTTATCCATCCACTCGACCGATTCTTTCACATACGCGGCCATCTGCTCGTCGCTAAGAGTTAAGGCCTGGGCGGCTTTGCTAGCCCCGTCCAACGCCTTTTTGAGGTTGAACTGCGCAAAGCAGGCATTGGCTGTCGCGAGCAACGCGACAGCCATAAAAAGCCTAATGATATGTTTTTTCATTCGATAGCTATGTTAAAGGGAAAGAGGGGTTAGTCCATCAGCTTGCGGTAACGCTTGCGCACGGGCTCTTTGCCACCGTTCTGGGCCTTCTTGTATTCCTCGTAGTCGCTGTAGCTGCCTTCGTAGAATACGACCTTGCCGTCGCCTTCGAACGAGAGGATGTGCGTGCAGATGCGGTCGAGGAACCAGCGGTCGTGGCTGACCACCACGGCGCATCCGGCGAAGTCGTCGAGGCCTTCCTCAAGGGCGCGGAGGGTGTTGACGTCGATATCGTTGGTAGGCTCGTCGAGCAGCAGCACGTTGCCCTCTTCTTTCAAGGCCATGGCCAGGTGCAGGCGGTTGCGCTCACCGCCGGAGAGCACGCCGATCTTCTTCTCCTGGTCGGCGCCGGTGAAGTTGAACTTCGACAGGTAGGCCCTGGCGTTGACGTCGCGGCCGCCCATGCGGAACGACTCCACACCCTGTGAGATTACCTCGTAGACGCTCTTCTCGGGGAGCAGGTCGTGGTGGCGCTGGTCGACGTATGCGATCTTGACGGTCTCGCCCACGTCAAACGTGCCGGCGTCGGGCTGCTCCTGGCCCATGATCAGGCGGAACAGCGTGGTCTTGCCGGCGCCGTTGGGGCCGATAACGCCCACGATGCCGTTGGGCGGCAGCATGAAGTCGAGGCCGTCGAACAGGCGCTTGCTGCCGAATGACTTGGCCAGGCCTTTAGCCTCGATCACCTTGTTGCCCAGGCGCGGGCCGTTGGGGATGAAGATTTCGAGCTTCTCCTCCTTCTGCTTCTGGTCTTCGTTGAGCAGTCGGTCATACGACGAGAGGCGGGCCTTGCCCTTGGCCTGGCGGGCCTTCGGGGCCATGCGCACCCATTCGAGCTCGCGCTCCAGGGTCTTGCGGCGCTTGCTGGCCTGCTTCTCCTCCATAGCCATGCGCTTGGTCTTCTGATCGAGCCACGACGAGTAGTTGCCCTTCCAGGGTATGCCTTCGCCGCGGTCGAGCTCGAGAATCCAACCGGCTACGTGGTCGAGGAAGTAGCGGTCGTGGGTGATGGCGATAACGGTGCCGGGGTATTGCTGCAGGTGCTGCTCAAGCCAGTCGATCGACTCGGCGTCGAGGTGGTTGGTGGGCTCGTCGAGCAGCAGGATGTCGGGCTGCTGCAGCAGCAGGCGGATGAGGGCCACGCGCCTGCGCTCGCCTCCCGAGAGGGTGGAAATCTTCTGGTCGTCAGGCGGGCACTGCAGGGCATCCATGGCGCGCTCGAGCTTGGAGTCGATGTTCCAGGCGTCGGCGGCGTCGAGCTTGTCCTGCAACTCGGCTTGCTTGGTGATCAGGGCGTCCATCTTGTCGGGGTCCTCAAGCACCTCGGGGTCGGCGAATGCCTCATTGACCTTGTCAAACTCGGCCAGGAGGTCCATAATGGGCTGCACGCCCTCGCGCACCACCTCGATCACGGTCTTGTCGGGGTCGAGCTGGGGTTCCTGCTCAAGGTAGCCAACAGAGTAGCCGGGCGAGAACACGACTTCGCCCTGGAAATTCTTGTCAATGCCGGCGATTATCTTCAGCAGCGACGACTTGCCCGAGCCGTTGAGGCCGATGATGCCAATCTTCGCGCCGTAGAAAAAGGACAGGTAGATGTCCTTAAGCACTTGCTTTTGGGGAGGGTAGGTCTTCGATACGCCTACCATCGAGAAAATCACTTTTTTATCGTCTGCCATAGGGAGTAAGGTTATTCGTTATTTAAAGGAGGGGCATTTTGTCAAGTTGTCAAGATGTCATTTTGAAATTTTGACGCCCCACCCCAATCATTTGCGTCGACGCTGGGCGAAACGCACGGGGTATTCGCAGGCCACGCGGCCGGTGGCGATGTTTGAGAGCTTGGCCTTGTTGAGCAGGCGGCGCGCCGTGCTGACACTGGCCATATACACCTTGCCCTCCAGGTGGTCGCACTCGTGCTGGATGATACGCGACA
>CAMWUM010000052.1 GCA_947177435.1 uncultured Muribaculaceae bacterium | reverse complement strand
GGTCGTCTTTCATAGGGTCGTGGAGGGTGCGTACTTAGGGCCGTTTATGGCTCGCACCACAGGTTGGTTGGTGGCCGTGTCGCGGCCCGTGACGAAGAGCATCAGGTCCTGGCCCGGGGTGACGGTGGCGCCGTCGGCGGCATATCCGGCCACTCCGCGCACCAGCAGGGTGTGGTAGTCGTGGGGGATGTTCTGGTCGGCGGCGCCGAGGGGCAGTTTGAACTGCGGGGCGGCTCCGGCGGCCACGGCAGCCGTGGTGGTGAGCACCGAGCGCTGGCCGTCGATCATGAAGTGCTCGACCTCGGGCGAGGCGGCCTTGACCTTGCGGGCCTTGAGCATCAGCGACATCAGGGGCGTTTCCTCGCTCTGAAAGCGGAAAAGCTCATCGTCGATGTCAGGCTCGACCAGATGGCCGGGCGCAAGGCCGTCGGTGGCGCCGGCCACGCTGCCGACCGTGGCGGCTGCGCCGGGGAGTTGGGAGTTGATGCCGGCCTCGCCGGCGATGGGGGTTTGAGAAGCGGTTGAGATGGTGATGTTTTCTGCCATAGTAGGTTAGATGTGATTAATGTGATTGATGTGATTAATGTGATTAATGTGATTGATGAGATGCCTTAGGCTCCGCGGGCCAGGTCGAAGAGCGACTCTGAGGCGGGCGAGGCGGCGATGTTGGCGCCGTAGAGGTGGGGCACGCCGTCGCTGACGGGCTCGGGAGCGGGTTCGGGAGGATTAAGTTCTTTTTCGTCTTCCATAAATGTGTGTTTTTTAGATTGCGATGCAAAGTTACGGCCGCTATCCGCCCCCGTGCCGTTATCTTCAATTTTTATTTGGAAAATGTCCCTAAAAGCATTATATTTGCCAAAACATTTCAAACTGATTGATTATGAAGCCATACCTCAAGCACCTCTTCCTGGCCTTGGCTCTGACAGCCATGACTGCGGCCTACGCCGGTGGTTTAAAACCTACCGTCGAAACCGAATGGTTTGTCTTCAGCAATGATGGCGAAAGGAGTTATGGTTTTCTCAACCCCGGCACTGGCGAGATAAGATATGAGGGAATGTTCACTGCCGCTCCATCCTCAATCTTTGGCGGTGTATTTGCTTATTTGGAAAAAGGTGGCGGCGTGTCAGTGTACAGCGCTGCCGATCCTGATGCCCCCCAAATACTTGGTGATCTTAAAGGGCTGCGGCATGCAGGTATCTCGTCAGAAGGAATGCTGCACGTTCTCCGTCCGGATTCAGTCATCGAGGTTTACTCCTTCACTCCCGACAATGCCGAATTGGTTTTCACCCTTGATGGCAAAAAAATTGGTTTTAATTTCTATGAAAGATTTACTGAGGGGGTGATGATTGTACATGATAAAAAACTTAGACGTGGTGCCGTCGACAAGACAGGGCGTATGGTCGTTCCCTTTAAATATGGAGATTTAGGAATTATGACCACCGGGCAGCTCTTGGCCAGCGATGAGCTAGGCAAGCCTTGGGCTTGTTTTGAGTACGTGCTTAATGCCAAAGGCGAGGTGGTATATCGCTTTAAGAACAATATTTCTCCCTACTATTGCATTCCCTATTTATGTGACAATGGATACTATATTTGTTGGGGTGGCAACCAGCGTCTTTTGCTGGTGAATATTGCTGACAAGCGTATCTATATGCCCGAGGAGGTAACATATATGGAGGATGTATTCTGTGGCGATTACGCTCCGTATGCTAACCAAGACCACAAGTGGGGAATACTAAAATTTGATGGCGAAAAGGTGGAAATCGCAGTAGAAGCGCAATACAAGGGCATTACCCTCCTGCCATGGGATCCAACAAAATTCGTGTGCAAAAAGAATGATGGCAAGATTGTCGTGATGGACCTCAACGGTGAAGAACTGATAGACTTTGGGGATGAATGGAGCCAAATTGTCCCACATTTTACACCTAATTGGAAAGGTTTCGTCGCCAATAAACATGAGCGCAAGTATGCATGCTATGACACTGATGGCAACAAAATGGAGTTTGGCGAGGTGAGTGAGTTCGACAGCTTAGGCCCCAAATACTCCTACTCCTTTGTTACGGCGCATCCACGTTAACCATTTTCTATTTTTTGATTTGGAAAATGCGCCAAAAAGCGTTAACTTTGCCAAGTTGATAAATTACAATAAAATACGATATATTATGAAGTTTGATTTCAAGCATGGCGTCCTGGCGCTGGGCCTGGCTGCGTTGATGACGGCCTGCTCGGGCGGGGGCAAGCCTGACGTAGACACCGAATGGTTCACTTGCGCTGACGAAGACGGCGAGGATTTCGGATTCTTCAATCCCGGCACCGGCAAGATGATGTTCGAGGACGAGTTCACCAGTCGGCCTACTTCTATTGTCGATGGCGTGTTCATTGTCAGGGAGGACGAAAACGTGGTGGTGTATAGCGCCGCTGACGGCAAGACCCCCAAAGTGCTCGGCGATCTCGACGAGCTCAAGGAGGCTGGCGGTGTGGCCGAAGGCATGCTGCCTGTGGTTCGTCCCAACTCGCGCATCGAGGTTTACTCCGTGAGCGCATCCAAGGCCGAGCCGGCGTTCACGCTCGACCCCATCGACGGCAAGGAAATCACCTTGTGCCATAACGCTTTCTCCGAGGGCCTGCTGGTCATTGCCAACGAGGACGGCGAGTACGGCGCTGTCGACAAGAACGGCAATGTCGTGGTTTCGCTCGGCTACAGTGTGGTCAAATCGGCGAACAACGGCATTTTGATTGCCGGAATTGCTGATGACACCGACGATTCCGACACCTACAAATGGTACGCGCTCAATACCAAGGGTGAGGAAATCTTCAAGTTCAAAAAAGGCATCGTGCCCGACGGCGAGATCATCACTGACAATGGATACATCGTATGCCACAACAAAGAAAACAGCCGCTGCGTGCTGGCCACCGTTAAGGATGAGTACTTCAACATGCCCAAGGACGTGGAGAGCATTACCGAGTTTCGCGGCGAATACGCCGTGTTTGAGAAAGGCGGCAACTATGGCGTGCTCAAGGTCAAAGGCGAGGACTCGGAGGTTGTAGTAAGGCCTAAGTACAAGATGCTCAGGCTGCTGCCTTGGACGTCAGGCAAGTTCCTCAGTTCAAAGGATTCCGAAGAGTTTGCTGTGATTGACCTCGAGGGCAATAAGACGGTTGACTTTAGCGACGACTATGACTATATCGTGCCGTTCAGCACTCCCAACTGGGAGGGATTCATCGGCTGGGAAGGCAACGAGTACGTATTCTTCGGCAAGGATGGCGAGAAGATCAAGTTCTCGGATGTGCACGAAATCTACAGCCTGGGCGTCTCAACCTTCAATGACTACATCGTATCGTCGGACTACTTCAACCTCAGCGAGTTCGTAAGGCAGGTGTCGGCAGCCATCTCCACCAGCGGCCTGTGCGGCTACCGGATGGGCCAGTACGCCAACCAGTACTTCCCCGACGACATGATGCCCAGGAATTTCACCTCGACTTACTGGTTCACGCCCAAGGACGAGCCCGACGTGAAGGGCTACCGATACTCAAGCTCGATCAGGATTTCGGCCTACAAGCGCCTTGCCGACTGGTCATGGGACTACGGCTCCACCAATTACTACTTCATCTCCGACAACCCCATCGATGGCATGGACCTCTCCATCGTCGGCCCCAGCGACCTTTGGGAGAAGGCCGGCGACAAAATCAAGGACGCCATCGAGAGCAAGGGATTCACGGTAGATACTGAGGGCGACAGTAGCATAAAGTACTACACCCCCGACCGCGAAGCCACGCTCACCCTTTCGTGGTCATTGTGGGGCTCGATCGGCCTGAAGTACTACAAGGTCTACTGATATTCGTCCTCCGCACGGGCGCTTGCGCCCGACACCATAAAGGCGCCCCCGCAGGGCGCCTTTTTTCGAAAGATTGGCTAAAAAAACTTAACGCACTTTGGCGCTTCGATTATTTTAAGTAATTTTGTATGAGATATTGCCTTATTTGGACATATAGTGCCCGCCGGCATGCCGCCCGAGCCGTCTGCCTCAAATCTAATGCAGCAGTCTCACCATTCTTTCGATAATAAAAAAACATATATAAATGACGAGTAGATGGAACTACGTACCCCAATCTACGGACAGTCAAAACTTTGAAAATGAACTTGCTAAGCGGTATGCCAAATGTCCCGTGGTCGCCGAGCTGCTGTTGCAGCGCGGCATCGACAGCATAGAGCAGGCCGAGAGGTTTTTCCACCCCTCGCTGCGCGACCTGCACGACCCGTTCCTTATGCCCGACATGGATAAGGCCGTCGATCGGCTCAACTATGCCATGGGCGCCAAGGAAAAGATCATGGTGTACGGCGACTACGACGTCGACGGCACCACGGCTGTGGCCCTGGTCTACCGCTACCTGCAGAATTTCTATTCGGAGATTGACTATTACATACCCGCCCGTTATGACGAGGGGTACGGCATCACCTCCAAGGTGATTGACGAGGCCGCCGAGGCCGGAGTCAAACTAATCATAATCCTCGATTGCGGCATCAAGGCCATCGAGGAGATAAAGTATGCCAAGTCGCTGGGAATCGACTTCATCATCTGCGACCACCACGTGCCCGATGACGAGCTCCCGCCGGCCGCCGCGATCCTCAACCCCAAGCTCGAGGGGTCCACTTATCCCTGCTCGCACCTCAGCGGATGCGGCGTGGGATACAAGTTCATGCAGGCATTCTCGATCAGCAACGGCATCGGCACCGCCGAGCTCGAGGGCATGCTCGACCTGGTGGCCGTAAGCATCGCCGCCGACATCGTGCCCATGGTCGACGAGAACCGCGTGATGGTCTACCACGGCCTCAAGCGCCTCAACAGCAACCCCAACATCGGCCTGCGCGCCGTGATACGCACCTGCGGCCTGAGCGGCAAGGAAATATCCATCAGCGACGTAATATTCAAGATAGGCCCCCGCATCAACGCCTCGGGCCGCATGCAGAGCGGACGCGAAGCCGTCGAGCTTCTCACCGCCCGCGACAGCAAGGAGGCCGCGAAGCTCAGCCTGGCCATCGACCAATACAACAAGGACCGCAAGCAGCTCGACAAGCAGATCACCGAGGAGGCATCCGCCATCCTCGAGGCCCGCGGCGAGTCGCAGGCCTCGAAAAAGGCCATCGTCATCTACAACAAGGACTGGCACAAGGGCATCATCGGCATCGTGGCCTCGCGCCTGACCGAGCTCTACTACAAGCCCTCGGTGGTGCTTACCCTCAGCAACGGCCTGGCCACGGGCTCGTCGCGCTCGGTGCAGGGATTTGACGTCTACAAGGCCGTCGAATCCACCCGCCACCTGCTCGAGAACTTCGGCGGCCACGCTTACGCCGTGGGCCTGTCGATGAAGGAGGAGAACATCCCCGAGTTCACACGCCTGTTTGAGGAGTACGTGGCCGAAAACATTACTCCCGAGCAGCTTACGCCCCAGCTCGACATCGACGCAATACTCCCCTTCGGCAGCATCACGCCCGAGTTCGTGTCGATGCTGCGCCTGTTCAACCCCTTCGGGCCGGGCAACCAAAAGCCCGTGTTCTGCACCCGTGGCGTTCGCGACTTCGGCACCAGCCACCTCGTGGGCCGGCAGAACGAGCACATAAAGCTCGAACTCGTCGACGACACTTCCGGCAAGGTCATCAACGCCATAGCCTTCGGCATGGCCAAGTACTTCGACCACATCCACGCCGGCAAGCCCTTCGACATCTGCTACACCATCGAGGAGAACAAGCACCGCAACAGCAACCTCAGTCTCCAGCTGATGGTCAAGCAGATACACTGTTAACCCTTTGCGCGCCACCCTGAAGAAATACTGGGGCTACGACGACTTCCGCCCGCTGCAGGCCGACATCATCCAGTCTGTTCTCGACGGCCATGACACCCTCGGCCTGCTGCCCACCGGCGGCGGCAAGAGCATTACGTTTCAGGTGCCGGCGCTGATGCTGCCGGGCCTGGCCATCGTGGTCACTCCCCTGATATCGCTGATGAAAGACCAGGTCGACAACCTGCTGCAGCGCCGCGTGCGGGCCTACTGCCTGCATTCGGGCATGTCGCGGGCCGAGACGCGCCTGGCCATGGACAAGTGCCGGCTGGGCAAGGCCAAGCTGCTTTATGTATCGCCCGAGCGCCTGCAGTCTGAGCGCTTCATCGGCGAGATACGAGAGTGGGATGTGAGCATGATCGTGGTCGACGAGGCCCACTGCATCTCGCAGTGGGGCTATGACTTCCGCCCATCGTACCTCAACATCCGTTCGTTGCGCCAGTTGTTTCCGCAGGCACCGGTGCTCGCCCTCACCGCCTCGGCCACTCCTGCCGTGGCCGACGACATCATGCTCCAGCTCGGGTTCCGTCCCGGCTGGCGGCGGTTTGCCAAAAGTTTTTCCAGGCCCAACCTAAGCTACGTGGTCAGGATGGACGAATACAAGGAGCGCTCGCTGCTGCGCGTGCTCGCCGGCGTGGCCGGCACGGCCATCGTCTACGTCCGCAGTCGCAAGCGTTGCCGCGAACTGGCCCAGATGCTTGAGCAGCACGGCGTTTCGGCTTCGTTTTACCACGCCGGCCTCGACCCGGAGATCAAGGAGGAGCGCCAGAACGCCTGGAAGGACGGCGAGGTGCGCGTGATGGTGGCCACCAACGCCTTCGGCATGGGCATCGACAAGGCCGATGTGCGCGCCGTGGTGCACTTCGACCTACCCACCTCGCTCGAGGAGTATTACCAGGAGGCAGGCCGAGCCGGGCGCGACGGTCTGCCGTCGTTCGCCGTGGTTATCGCCAACAAGCGTGACAATGCCTTGTTGTCTAAACGGTTGTCAGATTCGTTTCCCCCCAAGGATTACATACTCAAGGTCTACGAGGCTGCCGGCAACTTCCTCGAATTGGCTGTCGGCTCGGGTTATGACATGTCGTTTTCCTTCGACTTCGACCTCTTCTGCCAGCGGTTCCGCCTGCAGCCGGCCATGGCCCATTCGGCTCTGAAAATCCTCACGCAGGCCGGATATCTCGACTATTCCGACGAGGTGTCGCTCCGCTCGCGCGTGATGATTCTGGCCGACAAGCGCGAGTTGTATTCGCTTAGCCTCGACCCCGTGGCCGACCGCGTGTTTGCCGAGCTGCAGCGCATGTACACGGGCATGTTCGCCGACTTCGCCCCCATCAGCGAGCCGGCCATCGCCCGCCGCGCCGAAGTCACGGAGCAGGAGGTGTACGAGACTCTGCTGCTGCTATCGCGCATGAAGGTAATTAGTTATGTGCCAAAGCAGACCATCCCCCTGGTGTATTTCCCCACCTCGCGTGAGGAGCCTCGCCACGTGGTCATCCCCCGCTCGGCCTACGAAGACCGCCGCCAGGCCATGGCCGAGCGCATCGAGGCCATGCGCGCCTTTGTGTTCGACGCCTCGGAGTGCCGCGTGCAGTCGATGCTCCGCTATTTTGGCGAGGCCGATGCCCCGGCCTGCGGCACCTGCGACGTATGCCGCGCCCGCCGTGCCGTCTCGCGCCCTCCGGTAGCCATCGACGTTACCATCGCCCACCTTGCGCAGCGGGGCGCCTCGGTGGCCGAACTCCTCTCGATCGTAGGCCCCGCGCGCAAAGCTGAGGCAGTCGAGACTCTGCGCCGCATGGCAGACGAGGGCAAAGTTGCCGTCACCGCCGCCGGAGTTATCAACATGGCGTAAGCAACTCAGTTTGTATATCCCGAATTTTTGCCGTAATTTTGCCGCATAAACCTCTAAACCCCTAAACCTTTAAACCTCGCTTTTCGCACGCGAAAAGCGAATACAGATATGGCTGACAATCAATATACCGGGCGACAAAAGCCCCAGCACAAGCCCAATGCCGACGTGCAAGGGCGCATACCCCCGCGCGATACCGACCTCGAGGAGGCCGTGCTCGGCGCGATGATGCTTGAGAAGGACGCCTATACCCGCGTGTGCGATATCCTCAAGCCCGAAAGTTTCTACGATCCCAACAACCGCAAGGTGTACGAGGCCATCCAGACTCTCGGTGCCCGTCAGATGCCAATCGATATGCTCACCGTGGCCGAGCAGATGCGCCTGGGCGGCACGCTCGACGAGGTGGGCGGCCCGGCTTTCGTGTCGGAGCTCACGGCCCGCGTGGGCTCGGCCGCCAATGTCGAGTTCCACGCCCGCATCGTGGCGCAGAAGTTCCTCGCGCGCGAACTTATCTCTTTCGCCGCCGATATCGAGAGCAAGGCCTTCGACGAGAGCAATGACGTCGACGACCTGCTGCAGGAGGCCGAGGGCCGCCTGTTCGAAATCTCGCAGCGCAATGTGAAAAAGGACGTTACGCAGATTGACCCCGTCATCACTGCTGCCGTGCAGCAGATGCAGGTGGCCCAGAACCGCGCCTCGGGTCTCTCGGGCCTCGAGACTGGATACCACGACCTGGACAAGATGACCTCGGGATGGCAGAACAGCGACCTGGTGATCATCGCAGCCCGCCCCGCCATGGGCAAGACCGCAATGGTGCTGTCGATGGCCAAGAACATGGCCGTCAACTACAACACCCCCCTGGCCATCTTCTCGCTCGAGATGTCCAACCTCCAGCTGGTCAACCGACTTATAAGTAACGTGGCCGAAATCCCCGGCGGCAAAATCAAGAGCGGCGACCTCTCGGCCATCGAGTGGCAGCAGCTCTTCGCCCGCATCAAGCACCTCACCGGCGCGCCGATGTACATTGACGACACCCCATCGCTCTCCATCTTCGAGCTCCGCACCAAGGCTCGCCGCCTCGTGCGCGAGCATGGCGTGAAAATCATAATCATTGACTACCTGCAGCTTATGAATGCCTCGGGCATGAAGTTCGGTTCGCGCGAGCAGGAGGTCAGTATGATCTCGCGCTCGCTCAAGCAGTTGGCCAAGGAGCTCAACATTCCCATCATCGCCCTCTCGCAGCTCAACCGCTCGGTCGAGAGCCGCACTGACGGCAAGCGCCCGCAGCTGAGCGACCTGCGTGAGTCGGGCGCCATCGAGCAGGACGCCGACATCGTATGCTTCATCCACCGTCCGGAGTACTACATCAAATCGGGCCAAGACGCCCAGGGCAATGATATCCGAGGCCTGGCCGAGTTCATCATCGCCAAGCACCGCTCCGGCGCAGTAGGCGACGTTCACCTCCGCTTCCGCGCTGAGTTCGCCCGCTTCGAAAACTTCGGCGAGACCACTATGCTCGAGCCGACCGAAGTGCGTTCGTCGCTCAATGCCGCCGCCCCTGCCGCCCCGCTCTCCGGCGGCACTGCCGACTTCCTCTCCTCCGCCCCTGACCCTGCTCCCTTCTAAAGACTAAGGCGGCCCTCTGTCGCCGGCCGCCGTATTCTAAAAATAATACGATTAAAAAAAAAAATA
>CAMWUM010000051.1 GCA_947177435.1 uncultured Muribaculaceae bacterium | reverse complement strand
CGACGGATGCACCATGGTGCATCCCTACATTTACGGGTTCAGTGTCAACTGACTTTACGGGGTCGGGCTGAGGCTTGACCTCGATGGCCTGGCTGGGAGAGGCCGACTCCAGGCCGGGAGCGCGCATCTCGGGCAAGCTGGCGCATACGGGCACTCGCTTGTCGGGCACGCCGGGCTTGTGCCATATCACCTCGATGGTGCGCTGATAAGGCACGAAGAAGGGCACGTCGAACTTCTCGCCGAAGATGTTGGGCTTGTAACCGTCAATCACCGAGTCGAGCGGTGGCAGCAGGGTCACCATCGAGTCCTTGGGGGCGGAGGTGAGGTTGTTGCCAGATATATTGCCACTGATTTCGTGGTCGACGAGCAGCGTGCCGGCATAGGCGAGGTAGCTAATTTGATAGCGGTACTGGCCGATGAGTTCGCCAAGGGTGTCACCGGTGTTACCGCCGTAGTAGCGGTAGCAATAGGTAGAGCCTTCGTTCGGAGCGAACTGCGGAGCCAGGGGATCATCGGGGTATTCGTTGCCGAACTCCTGGCGTATTGCCTCGATGTCTTTATTGCCCACGGCGTCGTTGCTCACGATGCCGGTGATGAATTCGGTCAGGCGGTAGACCTCGGCATTGCTGATTTTCAGTGAGTAAGGTACGTAAATCCAAGAGGCCAGATGGTAACCGTGCTCGCGTGGGATGGTGCGGATCACCACGATGAACACACCCGAGTCGATGTACTTGACCATGTAGAATATGTGCTTGCGCTTGGGGTTGTACTCCACCTGGCGCACAGCGTCGGAGAGGTCGCAGACCCACTGCTTGACGTCCTGGGCTGCGTTGACGTCAACCTTATGCGCGAAGTCGCCTCGCGACATGGTCATATATAGTTGTAATTTGCCCATTTCAGTGTAAAATAGAGATAAAAATTCGTGTTCGGATAATGCAATGCAAATTTACTGGCAATTAACCAAATTTACAAATGAAAACTCCATTTTTTGCTTTTTTTTCATCCCCTCCCCAAAAAACAAATACAAAAAATATTGTTTTTGGGTATTGATGGAGAGGAAAATTTGTGGCGAGGCGGTGAGGGGAAAGGGGGAAATACCTCATTTTGAGTATTGTCGGGGCGAGCGGATAGACGTAACTTTGCATTCAAATTACGATTTGAATGAAACAGCGTTTTCTCTATTTATTATTGCTTTCGGCAATGTTGCCGATGACGGCTTTTGCAGACAACGATGGCCTGGCCGACAGCGTGGCCGCCATTGAGAAGAAGATCGACGCCTGGGGGCGCCTGCACGTCGGCGGCTATGGCGAGGTGGCCATGTCGCGCAATTTTTACAGCGACAATTACCTGCGCTATTCCGACCCTGAGCATTACCAGGGCGGCAGCCACGGGCGCTTCGACCTGCCCCACGTGGTGATTTACCTTGGCTATGACTTCGGCAAGGGGTGGTCGTTCAGCACGGAGATTGAGTTTGAGCATGGCGGCCCCGAGGCCGCGGTGGAAATAGAGACCGAGGAAGCCGGCGAATACGAGACGGAAGTGGAGCGCGGCGGCGAGGTGGCGCTCGAGCAGTTCTATATACAAAAGGAATTCATGCCTCAGCTGAGAGTCCGCGCCGGCATGCAGGTGGTGCCCATCGGCGCGACCAATGCCCACCACGAACCCAACCAGTTCTTTGGCGTTTATCGTCCTGAGGGTGAGAATACTATAATGCCGTGTACATGGCACGAGGTGTCGGTATCTGTCAGCGGCCGTGCGGGCGATTGGTCGTATATGGCCATGTTCCTGCCGGGCCTTGACTCGGAGAGGTTTGGCAACCAGTCGTGGATACACGATGGCTCGGCGTCGCCGTTTGAGTTCAAAATCGCCAATTCTTACGCCTTTGCCGCCAGGGTTGACAATTACAGCGTGAAGGGTCTGCGCTTCGGCGTCAGCGCTTACGTTGGCAACTCATTCCGCAACACGCTTTATCCCACAGAGTCGGCTAAGAACGACGGCGTGCACGGCACCGTTTCTATTCTCTCGGCCGATATCAGGTATGAAGGCCACAACTGGCTGGTGCGCGGCAGCGGCGACTGGGGCCACCTATCTGACGCCGCCCACATCAGCAAGTTCAACATCTCCATGCCCAAGAAATCCACGTCTAAGCGTCAGGAAGTGGCCTCCGACGCCGTCGCCGCAGGCATAGAGGCGGGTTACGACATCTTCGGCCTGATGCCCAAGATGCGAGCCAGCGGGCAGAAATTCTACGTGTTCGGCCGATATGACTATTATGATTCAATGGCTCGAATGGAGAGCTCAGCGTCTCTGGGCTGGTGCGGCCGGCAAAAGGTGACGGCCGGCATCAATTGGTTTCCGCTGCCTCAGATAGTCGTTAAGGCCGACTACTCCTATGGCATTCTAAAGCGTCAGTACAACAACGAGCCGTCGATTAATATCGGCGTGGCATACGCCGGATGGTTTAAGTAATCAGTAAATACACTAAAAACATCAAGATATGAAAATTTCAAAGATTATGCTTCTTGCGCTGTGCTCACTGCCGATAGTCGGGTGCAGTGACAAGTCAGACGAGCCCAACGAGGCGTCGACCAAAGAACTTATGCTCAAAGCCGCCACCGAGGCGTATGTTGACCACACCGTGCTGCCCACTTATCAGGCCATGGCCGATGCCGCCATCGAGATGCGCGACCTCTGCCACGCCATGCAGGAAAAGCATGCCGCCGGCACATTGGCCGAAAGCGACGTCAAGGCGGCCGGCGAGGCTTGGAAAATGGCCCGCAAACACTGGGAGCTCAGCGAGGCTTTCCTGTTCGGCCCCGCCGCCAACCACAACATTGATCCTCATATCGACTCATGGCCCTTGGACAAGGCCGCGATGGAAAACCTGCTCGTGCAGATCAGAAGCGGCAACAGCTGGTCGCTGGAAAACAACGGCGGCTATGGTCTGATTGGCTTCCATTCCGTAGAATACATGCTATTTCAGCTGAGCGAGGACGAGAATACGTCGCTCGTACACTCCATCGACTATGCTCCCGAAGAGTTGGAATATCTCGTGGCCGTGGCCGACGACCTGTGCCAGCAGTGCGTCTGCCTCGAAGCCTGCTGGGCCGGTACCGCCAACGTCTCGGCCGCCAAGCGTGAAATCCTTGCCGATGCCGAGCTCGACTACAGCGAGGAATACGGTTGGGAAATGAAGAATGCCGGTCAGCCCGGGTCGCGCTTCAAGACCTATCAGGAGGCTGCCGAGGAAATCATCCAAGGTTGCATTGACATAGCCGACGAGGTCGGAAGCACCAAAATCGGACGTCCGCACATTGGTTCGTCTGTCGAGGATAAGAACTATATTGAGTCGCCATACTCCCTCAACTCAATCGAGGACTTCGCCGACAATATTCGCTCGGTGCGCAACGCATACATGGGCAGCCGCTCGGGCGACGCATCTGTCAGCGATTACGTCAAGAGCGTGGATGCCGCAGCCGACGCCGAGGTGCGTCAGGCCATCGACAATGCCATCGCTGCGATTGAGCTTGTGCCCGAACCCTTTGCCAAAAACGCCACCGGCGCGCTGAGCGAGGCAGCCATGAAGGCCACAGGCGAGACGCTCGTGGACGCGCTTGAAAAGGCCATGGCCGCCGTTACCAGCCATTGATTTGCCTGCATACTGTTACCATAATGAAATATAGATTTTTATACACAACCATCGTGCTGCCGGCCTTGGCGTTGTCGCTCTGGGCCTGCTCCGACGATGAGATAACCGATGAAGATGTGCCCCAGGCCAGCACACTGCCTGAATGGTACTATGCCGGAGGCGAGTTGGGCACCACCTACCTGAGCACTACCAACGTTTTCGAGCAGCCCGCGCCGGCCATTGAGCGCCAGGGGCTTTATCAGTCGTTCAAAAACGGCGAAGCACTGTTTGAAAAGCCATTTATGACCAACCAGGGCGGTGTCAGAGGCGGCTTGGGCCCGGTCTACATCCGCACGTCGTGCATCCACTGCCATCCCAACTATGGCCACGGCACCCGACTGCCAGAAGGCCGCTTCAACACCAACGAAATCGGCAACGGATGCCTCTTGGTGGTGTACGACCCCGCCACGGAGGGCTATGTGCCGTGGCTCGCAGGCATGCCGCAAGGCCACGCCGTGGCGCCGTTCAAGGCTCCGGTCGACGAATCGAAGATTGCCGTAAGGTGGCTTAACGCAGTCGATGACTGGGGCAATGCTTTCGCCGACGGCGAGACCTATGAGCTGCAGTATCCCGAGGTCACTATGCCGGAGGATGCCATTTACGTCGTCAGCCAGGGTTATCAGCTGCCAGGCTCCTACGCCGTGAAGCTCGAGTCCACGATTGGCATATACGGCACAGGTCTGCTCGACGCCATCGCCGAGAGCGACATTCTGGCTCAATATCGACAGGAGGAGGCCGACGGCTTCTTGCCAAACGGCTTCAATCCGGCTTTCTATGCTGCCGGCGAGTGGCAGTCAATGTATGCCAACTCCCTGCAAGGCGACGGCACGCCCTACGCTCGCCGCTTCACTTATGCCCTGTCGCGCGGCCCGCTGCAGGACGCCGCCGGCGCCAACGCCATCTGGAACATCACCAACGTGACGCGTTCCGACCGTCGCTACCACTATCTCGACGCAGCAGGCACGTACGCCCTCTATTCGTCGAAAGACCCTGATGTGCAGGCCGGTTTTGAGGCTTACGTCAATCGCATAGACCCTGACCATGCGCATCCGGCTTACTGGACCGGCACGATGGAAGAGCGCATATACGCCTATCTTACTGACAAAAACCTCGACCCCGAAATGACCGATGACGAATACACCGACCTTATGGTATGGCACCGCGGACTGGCCGTGCCGGCGGTGAGGGATGTCGACGACCCCGACGTCAACCGAGGCCGCGAACTGTTTGCAGAAATCGGTTGCGACTACTGCCACCGCCCATCATGGACCCCCGGTCCCGACAACATCGTTGACCCCGCCAAGTTCTTCGCCGGCAACGAGTTGCCGCGCTTCCCATACCAGAAGATTTGGCCTTACACCGATATGGTGCAGCACAAACTGCTGATGGCCAACGATATTCGCGGCGGATGGTGTCGCACTACTCCCCTCTGGGGCCGCGGGTTGCACCAGAAAGTGACCGGCAGCCCCACGGCCGACCGCATGCATGACTGCCGCGCGCGCACCACGCTGGAAGCCATTATGTGGCATGGATACTCGCCGCAGAGCGATGCCCGCTATTCAGTCGAACAGTTCCGTAAGTTGCCCAAGGCCGACCGCGACGCTGTCATTAAGTTTGTCGACGCTATATGAAACATCAGCCCTTCACCATCCTTCTGCACATTGCCCTGGCCGTCATGCTGGTCGGGGCAATTGTCACTCATTTCTTCGGTATCCAGGGCACGCTGACTCTCACAGAAGGCGCCGAGCCCGTCGCGCGCTTTGAGAAGTCGTCGGGTCCCGGCCGCGGCGAGTTTCCCTTCTCGGTGAGCCTGGACAAAGTCGAGATAATCTACTATCCGGCCACCGCCACGCCGATGGATTTCCGCAGCGTGGTGGATATCGACGGGCGCAAAATCGCCGTGGCGATGAATAAGGTGGGAGAGTGCCGCGGCTGGCGCTTCTATCAGTCGGGAATAGGACCCGGCTACTCCGTTTTCTCGATCAGCCACGACCCCTTCGGCACAGGCATAACCTACGTCGGCTATGCCATGCTCGGCATCGGCATGCTGGGCTTTTTCTTCCAGAAAAAGACGGCCTGGCGCGCGCTGTTGAGGAAATACCGCAAGGGTCTGGCGGTGATGGCGCTTCTGTTGGCAGTCGTGCCAGCCCACGCGGCCACGGCCGAGCGGCTGCCGGCGATGCAGCGGCCCTTGGCGGCAAATTTCGGACGGGTGCTGGTGTATTGGCATGACCGCGTTTGTCCGATGCAGACGTTGGCCCGCGATGTCGCCGCATCGCTTTATGGTAGCTGTACTTATCAAGGGCTGACGTCAGAACAGATCTTGTCAGGCTGGCTGTTTTACTATGACCAGTGGCGCGGCGATTACATTCAGACTCATCCCGAGCTGATGTCCGTGCCGGCATTTCCGGCGACCAAGGCAGAGAAAAAGGCTGCCGAAAAGCTTGCGTTGGTGCAGTGGCTGGGCACGGGCGAGATATTCAAGATATACCCCTATCACACCGTCGAAGGCCGTATGGAGTGGCTGTCGCTGACCGGCTGGCGCCCCTCGAGCATGGAGCTTGATCAGTGGGTGTTTATGCAGGCCGCAATGCCGACTATCAAAGACCTGCTGATGAGAGGCAAAAATGTGCAGGCCAATGAGGAATTGGAAAAACTGAAGGAGGGGCAAAGGCGGTATGCCGTCGGCGCGGCGTTGCCGTCTGAAGCAAAAATCGACGCAGAGAGAATCTACAATGCGGCCGCGCGCCCGGCCATTGCCGGCATCTTCGCCATCGTCCTCGGACTTTCCTCGCTGATTTTGTCGCTTTTCCCCATCGGCTCAAAAAGATGGATGCGCGCCGGCGCTTTCGTCGCCGCAATCGCGCTGTGCCTCTACGCGGCATCAATAATGGGGCTGCTGTGGTGGATTAGCGGCCACCTGCCTCTCTCCAACGGCCCTGAAACCATGATGTTCATGGCCTTGGCCTCCTTTGCGGGAGCCTGCCTGTGTGGAAACTTGACATTGCGCGGCGGACTGATGACAGTCGGCGCTATGGCGCTGTTTGTAACAGCCATGGGAGGAAGCGCGCCGCAAATCGGCACGATGATGCCGGTGTTGAGCAGCCCGCTCTTGTCGGTCCATGTCATGGTGGTGATGATAGCTTACGCTATGTTCATGCTCATGGCCATCCTCTCGGCTGTGGCTTTGCTGTCGCGTACGCCGGAACGCAGCCGCCAGCTCGGCTCGCTCAACCGCATAATGCTCACACCCGCCGTATGCCTTCTGGGCGTCGGCATATTCATCGGAGCCGTGTGGGCCAACCAGACATGGGGGCGCTACTGGGGCTGGGACCCGAAAGAGACGTGCGCGCTGGTGATGTGGCTTGTCTATGCCCTGCCCGCGCATTGGGGCAGCCGCAGGCTGTCTGCATTCCGCAAAGACCGCGTGCTCCACGCCTACCTCCTTTGCGCAATCCTCACGGTCATCTTCACCTATTTCGGCGCCAACTACCTCCTCGGCGGCCTCCACTCCTACGCCTAATTATAGTTTTGAGTTGGGGAGTGTCATGTCGACATACTGGCCTTGGGCGTTGGAAAAGCGGATGACGAGGTTGCACTTGGCAGCCTTGCAGAGGTCAAACAGCTGCTTGAATACTTCATCGTTGCGCATATCGGCTACCAATCCATCCATCACGTCTTTTTCGACGGTCTTGAACATATCCAAATCGGCCTTGCTCACAGGCATAACGTAGGTGAACACGAGGTTGTCGCCATCGACCTTGACAGACTTCAGCACGACGTCATCGCCCATAGGGCAGGTGTCATTGATTTCCTTTGCTCCTGCGAGCAGATCTTCGCGGGCATCGGCCTGTGCCGTGTTGAATGCCAGCAGGCTCATCATCACAACTGCGATGACAGCAAAAAATTTCTTCATATACTTATCAATTATGAATTAGGCGCTATGAATTATGCATTATGAATAGCCTTAATGGCCATGCACTCGACCTCGACCAGCCAGCCGGGGCGGCAAACGGGGGCGAGGGTGATGACGCGCGGCATGTCGGGCAGCCGCTCGGCGAAAATCTCTGATACGACGGTGTAGTCTGCCGTATCGCGCAGGTAGACAATGCAATGTGCCACGTCACGCCAGCCGCACTCGGCGTCGGCAAGAAGGGCCTCTACGTTTTCGAGCATGCGTGCGGTCTGGCGCACTATGTCGCCGGGGTGTTCCACCTCGCCACGGTTGTTGATGCTGGCTGTGCCGGAGATGAACACGTGGCGCCGGTCTGGGTAATCCACAGCCGTGCCTCGCTCGAAGGCCACGCCGTACTCGTGAGTGGGATTGAGATGCGAGGGCGCGTGCAGGTACTTCACTTGCTCAGGCTTGATGCCGCCCACGGCGTAGGCGTCCATGAGCACGGCCACGTCGGGGCGCGCAGGCACTCCGCCAATGCCGGTGCTGGCGATATAGTGAGTGTCGGCCGTCAGGCCATGGCGGTCAAACAGGCGGTTGCGCCCCTCGACCACGCCACGATAGTTGACATCGACGTCGCGCACGAAAAACCACGTGCGCATGCAGTTGTCAGCCAGGTTCATGCCCATGTCTCCGAGTTGACGGGCATAGTCATCGAGCATATCGTAAGTCGCTTTGTACGAGTCAGCACCGGGCACGCAAGCCGAGCCAAGCCAGTAGTGGCGGCAGGAGCCATGCTCCACCATCCACATCGAGCCGGAGCGCACGGGGCGCGCCTCCTCCTGATAGTAAATCCACAGGGCCAGCTTCGCGCCGTTGAGCGGCGGCTGTTGCACCACCGACACGGCGCACTCCCAGCCGTCGGACAGGCCTTGAGCCTGATTGGCCGCGTCGCTCACGAAATAGCGGGCAAATACGGGGCGCGCCTTGGGCAGCAGGGCCGCAAGGCGCGCAACAGCCTGGCGCATCGAGGCCAGCTGCTGGGCAAAAGGCATGCGCAAATCGAGGCATTGCAGCACGGCGTGGTGCTCGGCAATGCCCCTCTCCGGGCTGTGAGAAGCGACGCGGGCCTCTACCGACAGCTCGGAAAAAGAATGCTTAGAGTATTCCATACCGCAAAATTACAAAATTTATGCCATACAATCCCTGCATTTTAACGAAAAAATAGCTATCTTTGCGCTTAGAAAACTATCAAACACATCAATATTTGTTCAACATGGTAAGTTACAAAGACTTAGGCCTCGTCAACACCCGCGAGATGTTTGCCAAGGCAATCAAGGGCGGATACGCCATCCCCGCCTTCAACTTCAACAATATGGAGCAGCTGCAGGCCATCATCAAGGCCGCTGCCGAGGAGAAGTCGCCCGTTATCCTGCAAGTGTCTAAGGGCGCTCGCAACTACGCCAACGCTACCCTCCTCCGCTACATGGCTCAGGGCGCCGTCGAGTACGCTAAGGAACTCGGCTGGGAGAATCCCCAGATCGTGCTTCACCTCGACCACGGCGACACCTTCGAGACCTGCAAGGACTGCATCGACTGCGGCTTCTCGTCGGTTATGATCGACGGCTCGCACCTCCCCTACGAAGAGAACGTTGCCCTGACCAAGAAGGTCGTTGACTACGCTCACCAGTTCGACGTAACCGTCGAAGGCGAGCTCGGCGTGCTCGCCGGCGTTGAGGATGAGGTTTCTTCCGACCACCACACCTACACCAATCCCGAGGAAGTCGTTGACTTCGCCACCCGCACCGGCTGCGACAGCCTCGCAATCTCTATCGGCACCAGCCACGGCGCCTACAAGTTCACCCCCGAGCAGTGCACCCGCAACG
>CAMWUM010000050.1 GCA_947177435.1 uncultured Muribaculaceae bacterium | reverse complement strand
GTGCCATACTGAGCTCTATCATTACCACACTGTTCGTATTCAATAAGATAGCGTCCTATTAACCAATTGCGGATAGTGGCATAACGATTAACTGCATTGACAGCCGAGTGTCGTAAAACAGAATGAATGGTTGAGATGCATTGGGTAAGGGTTTCAAAACTGAAGTTCTCAAAAGTTTGAGGAGTATGAGTAACGATCTTTGCCATAAAGTATATTTCTAATTGCAAAGGTAGTGAAAATATTTGAGATTTGACCGAGCAGTGAGAGCATTGTCAAGCTAGCTGGAACTTTATTGATGAGAATTTTGTGGTTTTGGTGCAATTTTTTTGATGGAAATTTGGGGGATTGAGAATTTGTTGTTACCTTTGCACTGTTGTACATAACTGCAACACCAAATCTACCTTCAAAAATCAAAACTCAAATGTCAGCCATCCTTACAGCCGAGCACATCTCCAAGAGCTTTGTCAACCACAAGGCTCTTGACGACGTATCAGTCAGCATACCGCGAGGCAAAATCTACGGCCTGCTGGGCCCCAATGGCGCAGGCAAGACCACGCTCATTCGCATCATCAACCATATCACGGCCCCCGACTCCGGCACGGTGACTTTCAACGGCCACCCGCTCTGCGCCGACGACGTGCGCAACATCGGATACCTGCCCGAGGAGCGTGGCCTATACAAAAAGATGAAGGTGGGCGAGCAGGCCCTGTTCTTCGCCCGGCTCAAAGGCTTGAGCAAGTCTGAGGCCACGGCTGCGCTGAAAGAGTGGTTCGAGAGGCTGGAAATCTCGGGCTGGTGGGACAAGAAAGTGGAGGAGTTGTCAAAGGGCATGGCGCAGAAGGTGCAGTTCATCGTTACTGTTCTCCACCGCCCCGAACTGCTGGTGTTTGACGAGCCGTTTTCGGGCTTCGACCCAATCAACGCCGGCATACTCAAGCGCGAGATACTCCGACTGCGCGACGAGGGCTCGACCATTATTTTCTCCACGCACAACATGGAGAGCGTCGAGGAATTGTGCGACAACATTACCCTCATCAATAAGTCACACGACATACTCTCGGGCTCGGTGACGGAGATACGCGAGCGCTTTGCAGACAATCGCTATCGCCTGACTTACAGCGGCGATCCGGCAGTCCTCGTTGCCTCTGTCGCTCAACTGGGCCTTTCCGTCGAGATGGCTGACGACGACAAGCGCGGCCACCGCGTGGCCATCATCGGCCTGCCTGAGACCGAGGTCAAGCGTCCGCTGCTGGAGAGCGCCAACCGGACAGTCGACATCATCGGTTTTGAGCAGATCATCCCGTCGATGGACGACATATTCGTATCGGCCGTGCGCGCCTCCGAAGCCGCCCAGCCCGAAATCACCAACGATAAAAACTAACCGACGATGGCCAATAGACTTGCACTTATCATAGAGCGTGAATACTTAGAGAGAGTACGCCGCAAAAGTTTCCTAATCAGTACCATATTGGTGCCAATCGTCATGATTGCCCTTATGCTCGCCCCGGCGTTCTTCATGGCTATGGGCGGCTCTGAGCAAAAGACGGTGACGGTGGTTGACGGCACGGGTGAGATTGCCGGACGACTCAAAGGCAACGATGAAATCACGTTCGTATCATCCGACGCCCCGGTCGACTCGCTGCGAGCCGACGAAGCCAACGAGGCAATCCTCGTGATCGGTGCCGATGCGCTGGACGATCCCTCGCACGGCATCGTGCTCCTTACTCGCGGCTCAATCTCGATGATGACCGACTCGTACATCACCTCGCAGCTTGAGCAGGCCATCGAGGATGTGCGTCTCGACCGCTACGACATCCCCGACATACGCCAGATTATGGCCGACGTGCAGGCACGCGTCAACATGAGCACGGTGCGCATCGACAGCGATAAGGATACCGAGACCTCGTCAGAGCTGTCGTACATCCTGGCGATGGCGATGGATATGATGCTCTATATGTTCATCCTCATTTACGGTCAGATGGTGATGACCTCGATAATCGAGGAGAAGAACAACCGCGTGCTCGAAATCGTGGTGTCGTCGGTCAAGCCGTTCCAGTTGATGTTTGGCAAGATTGCCGGCGTAGGCCTGGTGGCGGTGACGCAGATACTGATTTGGGCCGCGCTCATCGGCACCGCCCTGGGCATCGCCGCGCCGTTCCTTGCCTCCGACGCCGTGCAGGCCGACGCTCCGGCCGAGCTCACAGCCGCCATCTCGCAGTTCACCGACCCGGGCTTCCTGATGTCGCTGCTGGTCAACACGCTGCTGTTCTTCATCGGCGGCTTCCTCTTCTACTCGTCAATTTACGCCGCCATAGGCTCGGCCGTAAGCAATGTGCAGGACGCCAGCCAACTCTCGTCCATTGCCACGTTGCCTGTGATTATCGGCATCATCGGCTCGATGGCCATTATGAGCGATCCCAACTCGGGTCTGGCGATGTTCATATCCATGTTCCCGTTCACCTCGCCGATGGGCATGATGTCGAGGCTGCCTTACGGCGTGCCCGGCTGGCAGATAACCGTGTCACTGGCATTGCTCTACGCTTCATTCCTGTTTATGATATGGGTGTGCGGCAAGATTTACCGCGTGGGCATCTTTATGTACGGCAAAAAGCCTACTCTGCTCGAAATCATCCGCTGGGCCAAGTACAAATAGCAAATATCGGTGCAAAAAAACATTAGCGATTTTCGCCAATTGGGGAAAAATTCGTAACTTTGTATGTTATTTTTGCATTGATATGACAGAGAGCAACAATCAGCCGAATTTATGCCCCGGGCAGCAGGCTCCGGCGCTGTACCTTTTCCCCGTGCCTATGGGCGAGGGGCCGGTGCTTGACGTGCTGCCCGCGCGCAATGTCGAGCTGCTGCGCTCGGTCAAGCATTTCATCGTTGAGAACGCCCGCTCGGCACGCCGCTTCCTGAAAGCCTGCGACCGCGATATCGACATTGACTCGCTCACTATCGTCGAGCTCAACCGCCACACGCCCGCGCAGGCCGTGGGCGCCATGCTCGAGCCCATGGAGCGCGGCTGTTCAGTGGGTGTGATCAGCGAGGCTGGTTGCCCCGCCGTGGCCGATCCGGGTGCCGACGTGGTGGCCATCGCCCAGAGGCGCGGCTACCGGGTGGTGCCCCTTGTAGGCCCGTCGAGCATCATCATGTCGGTGATGGGCAGCGGGTTCAACGGCCAAAGTTTCGCCTTTAACGGCTACCTTCCCATCGACTCGGCCGAGCGATCGGCAAAGCTCAAGGAGATGGAGCGTCGCGTGCGCAAGGAGCGCCAGACGCAAATATTCATTGAGACGCCTTACCGCAACTCCAAGCTGTTGCAGTGGCTGTGCCAAGCCTTGGGTCCCGACATGCTGCTGTGCGTGGCCACCGACATCACCGGCCCGGCCGAGAGCATACGCACCATGGCCGTCAAGGATTGGCGCCGACAGCGGCTCGAAATCGACAAGTTGCCCACAATTTTCCTCCTTTATTCTTAATCACGCTATGGCATACAAAAGAAATAGACGCTCTACACGCCAGCTTGACGACTTGCCCGGCCTCTTTGACGAGGTCGACAGCGAGTTCAAGGCTCCCGATCCGCTGCAAGCCATCGTCAAGGAGCACCGTGCCAAGCAGGCATCGGCTCGCCCCGGCCAGTTGGAAATCGACGAAATCACCGGGGTGGTGGCCTTGCGCCGGCAGTTGCAGTTCTTCTCAGTCGGCAGCGGCAGCAGCGGCAACTGCGCCTACCTGGGCGTGGCCGGCGAGGGCGGCATCGTCATCGATGCCGGCGTTGACCCTGACAAATTGCTCAACGAATTGCGCCGCAATGGCATAGACCCCGACAAGGTGGCCGGCATCGTGCTTACTCACGACCACGGCGACCACGTGAAGTTTGCCTACGCGCTGCTGCGCAAACTGCCCAACACGGTGGTGTACTGCACACCCCGCACGCTCGAGGGCATGCTGCGCCGGCACAGCGTGTCACGTCGCATCAAGGACAGACATAAGCCTGTGTACAAGGAGTTTGCCTTCGAGGCCGGGCCGTTTATGGTGACGCCCTTCGAGGTCAGCCATGACGGCAGCGACAATGTGGGATTCTGCGTAACCGTGGGCGACAAGAACTTCGTGGTGGCCACCGACATGGGCATGATCGGCGAGCGCGCCGACTTCTATATACGCAAGGCCAACTGGCTGATGATCGAGAGCAACTACGATGCCGCCATGCTCGCCACGGGCCGCTACCCGGAGTACCTCAAAGCTCGCATCCGCTCTGACCACGGCCACCTCAACAATACCGTCACCGCCGACTACCTGGCGCAGATGTGGCGCTCGTGGCTCACCGACGTATACCTCTGCCACCTGAGTGAGGATAATAACCGACCGGAACTCGCCTTGCGAGTGGTGGGTGACGCTTTGCGCGCCAAGGGCATAACGGTTGGTGACGGTAGCGGCTCGGTTGAGTCGCGCAGGGCGCAGGTGCGTGTCAGCGCCTTGCCGCGCTACGACGCCTCGCCCCTTTTTGTTCATCGTATATAACTGACCGACAATGGCTGCTGATTTGCCAACATCTAATACAGCGAAATTCTCCAAACTGGGCGTGATCGCAGCCACTGTGGGCTCGGCCATCGGCCTGGGCAATATATGGCGATTTCCTGCCGAGGCGCAGGCCAATGGCGGTGGCGCCTTCCTGATAGTTTACATCGGCTGTGTATTTTTGTTGGGTATCCCCGTGATGCTGGCCGAGATGTCGCTGGGTCGCGCCGGGCAGTCCGACGCCGTGGGCTGCTTCAAGCGGCTGACTCCGCGCAACCATTGGTGGCTGGCCGGCACGGTTGGCCTGGTGGCCACGTTTCTGATAATGTCGTTCTACATGGTGGTGGCGGCATGGACGCTCGAGTATTTCTTCGACTCGGTCACGGGCGACCTCTTTGCCGGCTATCACCCCGGCTCGCTTGATCAGGAGGCCTCGTATTTCCAGAGCAAGATGTCAGAGTACGTAAGCACGGCTTGGACGCCGCTGCTGTGGACCGTCATTCTCATCGGCATCAACCTGGCAGTGCTGCTGATGGGCGTGCGCAAGGGTATTGAGAAGGTGTCTAACTTGCTGATGCCTTTGCTGTTCGTGCTGCTGTTGGTGTTTTGCGTGGTTTCGCTTACCCTGCCAGGCGCCGGCCGCGGCGTGGCCTTCTTTGTCAATCCCGACTTCTCGGCGATCAATATCAACGTCATCATCAACGCCTTGGGCCAGGCATTCTTCTCGCTTAGCCTCGGCATGGGCATACTTGTCACTTATTCAGCCTATTACCCCAAGGAGACGCACCTCGGCCGCACAGCCGTGACTGTGTCGATGCTCGACTTCCTCATGGCCTTCCTCATGGGGCTGGTCATATTCCCGGCGGTCATAAGTTTTGGCATAGGCTCCGGAACGGGAGATTTGGAGGGCACAACACTCGTGTTTGTCACTCTGCCCGAGATATTTGCCCACATGGGCGGCTCGCGCATCTGGTCGTCGCTGTTCTTCCTGCTGCTGAGTGTGGCGGCCATCACCTCCACTATCTCAGGCGCCGAGGTGGCCGTCGCATTCGTTCGCGACCGGTTCAAGGTGAAGCGTTGGCGCGCCTGCCTGATAGTGCTGTTGCCTATGCTGGCCATGAGTATCCTGTGCTCGCTGTCGCTGGGCGGGGGCGGTCGCGGTCTGCTGATTGGGTCGATGCCGCTGTTTGATTTCCTCGACACCGTGTGCACTAACCTGATGCTGCCCCTGAGCGCGCTGCTCATCTGCGTGTACGTCGGCTGGGTGCTGCCTAAAGATTTTATCAGCCAGCAGCTTAGCCATCACGGCAAGCATGCGGCGGCTTCGGCGCCGCTCGTGGCTTTTCTGGTGCGCTGGATATGTCCGCTGCTCATCTCCGTCATCCTTATTGTCAAGTTAATCTCGATATTGTAATAATACCAATGAAAAAACTGTTAGCTTTATTGCTGATTGCCGCCGCCGCTCTTGGCGCCTCGGCACAGAATTTCAAGGAATGGGCCCAGACTCCTCCGATGGGCTGGAACTCGTGGGACTGCTACGGGCCCACTGTCGTAGAGAGCGAGGTGAAGGCCAATGCCGATTACATGGCTGAGCACCTGCTGCCTTACGGCTGGGAGTACGTGATTGTAGACATCAGATGGTTTGTCGAGAACGACAAGGCCGGCGGCTACAACCAGACCGACCCCATCTACGTCATCGACGAGTGGGGACGCTACACCCCCGCGCTCAACCGCTTCCCCTCGGCAGCCGACGGCAAGGGATTTAAGGAACTGGCCGACTACGTGCACAGCAAGGGCCTGAAATTCGGCATACACCTGATGCGCGGCCTGCCCAAAAAGGCGGCCGAGATGAAGCTGCCTGTCAAGGGCGCCGACGGCATCACGTGCGATATGATTTGCAACAACGACTCGGCATGCACCTGGCTGCGTGACAATTACAAGGTGGACTGCACCAAGCCCGGCGCACAGGAGTATTACAATTCTTGCTTCGACATGTACGCCGACTGGGGCGTAGATTTCGTCAAGATTGACGACCTCTCACGCCCTTACCACACCGGCGAGATTGAGATGATACGCAAGGCCATTGACCAGACCGGGCGCCCCATCGTGCTCAGTCTTTCGCCCGGCGAGACTCCGCTCGAGGCTATGGACCACGTAACAAGCCACGCCAACATGTGGCGCACGGTGGACGATTTTTGGGACAACTGGCCCCAGCTCAGCTACCAGTTTGAGGTATGCGCCAAGTGGGCGCCGTACATCGCCCCCGGCACTTGGCCCGACGCCGATATGCTGCCGCTTGGCCGCATCAGCATCCGTGGCGAGCGCGGCGAGGAGCGCTGGTGCCGCTTTACTCCCGACGAGCAGCGCACGATGATGACGCTGTGGACTATCTTCCGTTCGCCGCTGATGTTTGGCGGCGACCTGCCCAGCAATGACGAGTTCACCAACTCGCTGCTTACCAACGAGGAAGTGCTGCGCATGCACCGCACCTCGACCAACAACCGCCAACTCTCGCGCCAAGGCGACGCCGTGGTGTGGGCGGCCGAAGACCCCGAGACAGGCGACCGCTACGCGGCCCTCTTCAACGTTGGCGGCAACGCATTCGCCAAGCCCAACAAGGCTCTGTGGCGCAGCGGCAACATTACATACCTCACTTCGGGATATTCCACTCCGGTCGAGGTCGACCTGCCAGCCGGCGCCAAGGAATTGGCTCTGATCGTGACTGACGGCGGCGACACGTACAATTACGACCATGCCGACTGGATTAATCCCACCGTCACCCTCGCCGACGGCAAGAAGGTGGCGCTCACCTCGCTCGACTACAAGCGCGGCGTCACTGGCTGGGGCGCCATCAACTACAACACCAACCTCGATGGCAACCCTCTGAAAATTAACGGTAAAAAGTATGAAAATGGCATCTCTTGCCATGCTAATTCGGTTATCCTCTACGACCTCCCCGAGGGAGCAGTAAAGTTCACGGCCACGGCAGGAATCGACGACACCGGCATTGCAGCCGGTAGCGTCTCGTCGGTTGAGTTTATGGTGTTTGATTACGATCCAACCCTCAGTTTTGACGATGAGGACTACCAAGCCATACCTCTTGATCTCAAAGCCTTAGGCTATGCCGACGGCCAGCGTGTGCGCCTGCTGGATATGTGGACGGGCGAGGCGTTCTACATCAACGTCGGAGCCGACTACGCTCCCGTTCTCGCTCCTCACGCCAGCCGCCTCTTCCGCATCTCCTTAGCCAAGTAGTGTGGAGAGGGTACTGACAGTCAACGCAATGGGAGGCCTGGCCAATCGCATGCGAGCGATGGCGTCAGGCCTCGCCTTAGTTCGCAGCATTAATAGCGAGCTTATCCATTACAGGGTAGTGTGGCGCGAAAACGCCGACCTCCGCGCCTCTTTTTCTGATTTATTAGACCCTGAGCCGTGGGCTTCTCTGGCCGAGATAATCCACCCCGGCGCGCTGGCATACTCCGCCATGTACGAGCCGCCGCGCCGGCGCAATCTTTACCTGTCAGCCCCATTTCAGGCCCTCTGTGGGGGCGCCCTCTTTGATGGCGGAAAGTTAAGCAGTTATCGGAGCATTCCGCAAAGTCTTGTGCATTTGGTGAGCAGCCGTAAAGAGACGCTCATAGGCAGCGGTTGTGTGTTTTACCCCTTCGATGACAGTGAATTGCGCACGCTCTTCAAGCCTTCGGCACGAGTGGAGGTCGTATGCCAGGAGTGGACATCGCGATTCACCGCCAATACGCTTGGCGTCCACATCCGTCGCACCGATAACGCAATGAGCATCAAGCATTCACCCACGGATTTGTTCGTCGATGAAATAGCCAAATGGATGGAGTCGCATGGATCGCAGGCCCGAGTGTTTTTGGCCACTGACGACGAACCTACAAAGGCAGAATTGACTTATCGCTTTGGCCAGCAACTGATTACGAATACCAGAGAGGCGTCGCGAACGACATTGGAAGGCATGGTCGACGGCGCAGCCGAGATGTTTGCCCTGTCGCGGTGCGCCAGCATCATCGGCTCCCATTACAGCTCCTACTCCGAGATGGCCGCCGCTATCGGCTCCGTCCCATTCCGTCAGCTATACGTCTGAGCGTCTGGCGATTGGCGGCCTTGCGGGCCGGGTCACAGAGCCAGCCCCATTTGTTGAAGTAGCGGATCATGTTGGCCATGTGGATACGCAGCATTTTCAGGTTGGCGTATGAGGCTGCGCGGTGGGCGTGGGTCACTGTCGCATGCGGGAAATACGTCACGCGCCATCGCTCGGCCACGCGGCGGCTGAGGTCGATGTCCTCGGGGTACATGAAGAAGCGTTCGTCAAACAGCCCTGCATCTCTTAATGCACTGACGCGCAGCAGCATGAAACTGCCCTGGACATAATGTACGTCAAATATGCGGCTGTGGTCGGCATCCTGGAGCAGATACCGCCTGCGGCTGCCCTTAAAAATCCATCCGGGGAAAAATCGTCTTATTATCAAGTCGAAAGGCGTAGGTATTAGCCTGGCGGTGTATTGGTCTCGGCCATCAAGCCCCAGGATGCGAGGGTGCAGCAAGCCGATGTCGGGATTGGCGTCCATGTACTCAACCATGCTCCGGAGATCGTCGGCCTCAAACACCAGGTCGCTGTTCATGACCAAGTGGTAGTCCGCGCCCATATTCATCGCAAGGCGTATGGCGGCATTGTTGCCCGCGCCATAGCCGTCGTTGTCGTGAGGAATGTAAGTGACGTTGGCATACCCGCTGCAGAAGTCCTCAACACGAGCCTCCCGCGCATTGTCTACGACAAACACGCGCTTGGCCACGCTTGTCACCGGCTCGAGCGCACGCCCGAGTTCGTCCAGATCCACCTTATATGTAACAATAGACGCTGTCAGCATTTCTCCGCAAAGTTACGCAACTCCCCCCACAATCCCCGCCTCCCCCCCGTTAAATTATGCAAACGTTTGGTATTATTC
>CAMWUM010000049.1 GCA_947177435.1 uncultured Muribaculaceae bacterium | reverse complement strand
CACGTGCGCACCGGGTACAGTTCGCGGATGAGGTCGAGTACCACGTGGGCCACACCGCTGTTGGTGTACGGGCCGTAGTAGCGCGAGCCGTCCTTGACGCGTTGGCGGGTGAGGAACACTCGCGGATACATCTCGTTGGTGACCACAATCCACGGATACGACTTGTCGTCTTTGAGCAGCACGTTGTAGCGCGGCTTGTACTCCTTGATCATGGAGTTTTCGAGATTGAGAGCATCCTGCTCGGTGGGCACGACGATGTAACTCATATCCTCGATGGCGCGCACCAGCAGGTTGGTGCGCAGCGAATCGTGGACGTGAGTGAAGTACGACGAGACGCGGCGCTTGAGATTGACCGCCTTGCCAATGTAGATGACATTGCCGTCCTTGTCGTAATAGGTGTATACGCCGGGAGTGTCAGGCAAAATCGCGATCTTTGCCTTCAGCTCCGCCGATTTCTCAAAAATAGCCATAATAGAAATGATGGAGGGACGCCGCAAGCGGCTTTGCGGAAAACGAAGAGAACGGCCCACCTCCGACAAACCGCCTGCAGCAGACAGAGGGAGGAAAACGCCCGCCCGCGGCGGGGAGGCTTAGTAGGCGATGAGGGAGGTGACCTCGACGTCGGCGGGGAGGTTTTGGCGGCCTTTGAGAGCGGAAAGCTCGATGATGAAGTTGATGTAGATCTTCTTCGGGCCCATGCTCTTCACCAGGTCGTAGGCGGCCTTCATTGTGCCGCCGGTGGCGAGCACGTCGTCGTGGATGACGACGATGTCGTCGGGGCCGATGGCATCGCGGTGCATTTCGATCACGTCCACGCCGTACTCCTTGGCGTATTCAGCGCAGATAACGTCGGCGGGGAGCTTGCCGGGCTTGCGGGCGGGGACGAAACCGGCGCCGAGCTCGAAGGCGAGGATGGAACCGCCGATGAAACCGCGGCTCTCGATGCCCACGACCTTGGTCACGCCCTTGTCGCGGTAAACCTGTGAGAGGTCCCAGCCGATGATGTGGAGCGCGCGCGGGTCTTTAAACACTGTGGTAAGGTCTTTGAAGACGATGCCCTTGGAGGGGAAGTCGACGACGTCCCTAATCTTTGACTTGATGTATTCCATATATTTTAGGAGTTAGATTTGTTCCACGTGAAACAATTAGTACGGAAGGCGCGGGGTATTAATCAATTAGCAGACGCCGCAAGCGGCTTTGCGAAGAACGAAGCCGCCACACCTATCGGCCGAGGAGGATGAGGAGGATGTTGACATCAGCGGGGGACACGCCGGGGATGCGGGAGGCCTGGGCTATGGTCTCGGGCTGGAGCTGCTGGAGCTTTTGGCGGGCCTCGGTAGAGAGGGCCGAGACGGAGGCGTAGTCGATCTTGCCCCGTAGGCTGATGGCTTCGAGGCGGTGGAGCTTGTCGGCCACAAGACGCTCGCGTTCGATGTAGCCTGAGTATTTTATGAGGATTTCGGCTGCCTCTACAATCTCTTCGGCACGGTCGGACGGGAGGGCGTCAATCTCTGCTTGCAGCAATGGGAAGACCTGGGCGAAGTCCATAATAGCGAGGCCCGGGCGGAGGATGAGAGAGGAGAGTTTGCATCCCTGCTTGAGTGGCGCGCTGCCAAGGCGTTCGAGCAGGGCATTGATTTCGTCAGTTGGCTTGACCGAGAACGAGTCGGCGAAAGCAATCAGTCCGTCGCGCAACCGGCGCTTCTCCTCCATCAGTTCATAACGCTCGCGTGTGGCGAGGCCGAGGCGGTAGGCCAGCGGAGTGAGGCGCATGTCGGCGTCATCCTGGCGCAGCAGGATGCGGTATTCTGCGCGCGAGGTAAACATACGATATGGCTCATCGACACCCTTCATCACCAAGTCGTCGATGAGGACGCCAATGTATGATTCGTCACGGGCAAGCACGAACTGCTCACGCCGGAGGGCCCGCAATGCAGCGTTGGCGCCAGCCACGAGGCCCTGTCCGGCGGCCTCCTCGTAGCCCGTGGTGCCGTTGATCTGGCCGGCGAAATACAGGCCTGAGACGAGTTTGGTTTCGAGGGTGTGGCGCAGTTGCGTGGGGTCGAAAAAGTCGTACTCGATGGCGTATCCGGGACGATAGAATTGGGCATTTGCAAGCGCAGGCACTGTCTTCAGGGCGTCGAACTGCACCTGCATAGGCAGCGACGACGAGAAGCCATTGAGATAGTATTCCTCGGTATCTTCGCCCTCGGGCTCGATGAAAAGCTGGTGCGACGACTTGTCAGCAAAGGTCACGATTTTCGTTTCGATGCTGGGGCAATATCGCGGACCGATGCTCTGAATCTGGCCGTTGTAGAGCGGTGAATCGGCGAGGGCCGCACGCAGTATGTCGTGCGTCTGCTCGTTGGTCGAGGCTATGTAGCACGGGCGCTGGGCGAGTTCTCGGCGCACCGAGGGTAGGTACGAAAACTTGTGGAAATCATTCTCACCCTCCTGCTTGACGGTGAGAGAGAAGTCGATGCCGCGGCCATCGATGCGCACGGGCGTGCCAGTCTTCATGCGACCTGCGCGAAATCCGAGGGCTGTCAGCCGCTCAGTGAGGCCGTATGACGCAGGCTCGGAAATGCGGCCGCCGGGCATCTGCACACGGCCGATGTGCATGAGGCCGCGGAGGAAGGTGCCGTTGGTGAGCACCACCTGGGGCGCGCGGAATGTGGCGCCCTGGGCTGTGACAACGCCGGAAACAAACTGCCCCTCCCCTACCCTATCGGGCTCGGTGAGCAAATCGACGACGGCATCCTGCCAGATTGAGAGGCCCGGGAGGCGCTCGAGGGTGTGGCGCCAGAGGGCGGAGTATTTGTTGCGGTCGCTCTGCGCGCGAGGGCTCCACATTGCGGGGCCCTTGGAGCGGTTGAGCATGCGAAACTGTATGGCAGTGCGGTCGGTGATAATGCCCATCATACCGCCCATCGCATCTATCTCCCTGACTATCTGGCCTTTTGCGATACCACCAATGGCTGGATTGCAACTCATCTGAGCCATCTTATCCATATCCATAGTAATGAGCAAGGTAGACGCGCCAAGACGGGCGGCAGCGTGGGCAGCCTCGCATCCGGCATGGCCGGCTCCAACAACTATCACATCGAAATCGTACTTCATAACACTGACAGACAGTTAGTTATTGGAAAGCATATCAGTATAAAGGGCGAGAGCAGCATCCTCGTTGGCCTCCATCACCTCGCGCTCGCCGGGGCCCTTGTCGTTGATGCCGCAGAGGTGCAGCACGCCGTGCACGATCACGCGCAGCAGTTCGCGTCCCTCGTCGGCGCCAAGGCCAGCGGCATTGGAGGCTACAGTGTCAAGCGATATGAACATGTCGCCGCTGACAAGCTTGCCGCGCGAGTAGTCAAACGTGATTATGTCGGTGTAATAATCGTGCTGGAGAAACTGCCGGTTGACGGCGAGGATTTTCTCGTCGTCGCAGAAGATGTATCCGAGGTCGCCAAGGATGCGTCCGTGGCTGGCGGCCACCGCCTCGAGCCAGCGCTCGATAAGCGCGAAGTCAAGCGCGGGCATTTCCGCGCCGTCGGCGGTCCAAGTGATGGTGTGTCGCATTTTTTGTCGCTATTAACGTACAAAGGTAGCAATTTTCGGCCACGCCACAAAATTTGCCGTGATTTTTTACAGATTGTGAAAATAGAAACCAACAGAAAACGAAGATAAATCACTGTATAAAAGCCATTTTCGACTAAATTACCCCTCACGAGGATTAAAAATTTCTTCACGCCCCACCAGTCAGCTACAAAAAAACGATTCTCAACCCACCCGGATACAAACAGCTGGCGCGGTGAAAATGCTTTTATTTTGAACAGGCTTTGGCTTTTAACAATTTTTTTGTAAATTTGCGAAGGAATAAAAAAATCTATTATGAGCCTATCTAAAACCATTGCCGCGGGTGCGATGCTGGTCTTGACCGGCATGCAGCTCAATGCCCGCACTTCTCTTTTTAATGATGACTGGCGCTTTTTGCTTTCGGATGATTCGATCGCTCCGGCTGCCGTCGATTTCAACGACAAGGACTGGCGCACTCTCTCGCTACCCCACGACTGGAGCATCGAGTTCGCACCGGCGGAAGAAAACACATCGTACGGCGACGGCGGCTACGTGCCGAGCGGAGCTTGCTGGTACCGCAATAATATTAATGTGAAGCCCGAGAGCCTTGGCAACAAGCACCAGCTCTATTTCGAGGGCGCTTACATGAAATCCGACGTGTACGTCAACGGCCAGCTGGCAGGCACGAATCCTTACGGCTATTCATCGTTCTTCGTCGACATCACGCCCTTCCTCAAGGCAGGCAACAACTCGGTGGCCGTGCGCGTCGACAACTCAATGCAGAGGAATTGCCGATGGTTTACCGGCGCGGGCATCTACCGCAACGTGTGGCTGACCGAAACCGACAAGGCCCACATCGCCAACTGGGGCGTACAGATATCCACGCCTGACCTCAACACGGCTGTCGTAAAGACAACATTGACCAACGAGAGCGAATCGCCTCGCAATCTGACCGTGACCACCACCATCGACGGTCACAAGGCATCGACCGACTGCGCTCTCAACCCTGGCGAAAGCAAGGTGGTAGAGCAGACCATCAAGGTGCCCGACGCTAAGGCATGGTCTACCGCCTCCCCCAACCTGTACAACGCCACCGTTGACGTGACCGAGGGCGGCAAGACCATCGACAAGGCCGAGGAGCACTTCGGCTTCCGCACCGTCGAATGGTCAGCCGATGGCTTGAAAATCAACGGTGTGCCCACTCTGCTCAACGGCGGATGCGTACACCACGACAACGGCATACTCGGCGCGGCAGCCTATCCCGCCGCTGAGCGCCGCCGCGTGCAGATGCTCAAGGACGCTGGCTTCAACGCCATGCGCACCTCACACAACATCCCCTCACCCGACTTCCTCGACGCCTGTGACGAGCTCGGCATCCTCGTAATCGACGAGGCCTTCGACGGATGGCGCGAGAAGAAAAAAGAACACGACTACCCCGAAATATTCGACGCAAACTGGCAGCGCGACCTCGACGCAATGGTGCTCCGCGACATCAACCATCCGTCAATCATATGCTGGAGCACGGGCAACGAGGTAATCGAACGCGATAAAATCGAGGTAGTAAAGACCGCCCGCGACCTCGTGGCCCGATGCCGCATGCTAGACCCGACGCGCCCCGTGACCTCCGCACTCGCCAACTGGGGCCAGGACTGGAGAAATTACGACCCGCTGGCCGAAGCATTTGACATCGTGGGCTACAACTATATGATGCACATGTCGGAGGGCGACCACGAGCGTGATCCGCAGCGAGTAATCTGGCAGACGGAATCATACCCGCGCGATGCGTACTACAACTATTCAATGTCGAAAAAGCACCCTTATATACTGGGCGACTTCGTGTGGACGGCCATCGACTACCTCGGCGAGGCTGGCATCGGCCGCTGGTACTACGAGGGCGAGACCCCCGACGAACCGTGGATACATCCCCAGTGGCCCGCCCACGCAGCATACTGCGGCGACATCGACCTCACCGGCCTGCGCAAGCCCATCAGCCACTACCGCTCAATGCTCTGGAACGAGGACGGCGAACACCTATACATGGCTGTGCGTGAGCCCAATGGCTACATCGGCAACATCCACACCACCATGTGGAGCGTATGGCCCACTTACGAGTCTTGGACCTGGCCCGGCCACGAAGGCAAGGACATCGACGTGGAGGTTTATTCGCATTATCCCAAGGTACGCCTTTATCTCGACGACCAACTCATTGGCGAAAAGGAAACGGACAAGATGATGGCCACCTTCACCCTACCCTACCAACCCGGCACCCTGCGCGCCGAAGGCATCAGCAACGGCCAGGCCGCCGAGAGCGTAACCCTCACCACCGCCGGCGAGGCCGCCACGCTGCGCCTCACGGCCGACCAGGTTGACGACTTGGCCTTCGTAGTGATTGAGGTTGTGGACAAGGACGGCAACGTAGTGCCTCTGGCCGACAACGACTTGACCGTCTCCGTCAAGGGCAACGTCAACTTCAAAGCCCTCGGCAACGCCAACATCAAGGATACCGACAGCTACGCCGACACCACCCACAAGGCCTGGAAAGGCCGTGCCCTGGCCGTGGCCCAAAGCAACGGCAAAAAGGGCAACGCCACCGTCACGGTAAGCGCTCCCGGCCTGAAAACGCAATCACTGAAACTGCAATTCAAATGAAAAAGCTGCTGTTGCTGGCCTCGGCGCTGGCGTACATTTTTACACTCAACGCCGAGGGCGGCAACGGCTACGATTTGCTGCCACAGTACGTAACCTTTAATGCTCAAAACGGAGAATTTCACATTGCAGGCGGGGGCGTTGCCGCGCCGGTGTATGTCGACACGACCGACTGGCCGGGAGTAATCCGCGCGGCGGCAGACCTACGCGCCGACATCGAGCGCGTCACCGGCATAGCACCGAAGGCCATCAGCAACGGCCAGGCAACACAAGGCGCCATCATTGCGGGCACACTTGGCCGCTGCGGCATCATCGACCAGTATGTAGCCGAAGGAAAACTTGACGCCTCGGCGGTGGCCGGCAAATGGGAATCGTTCGTCATCGCAAACGTTGACGGCAACCTCGTTGTTGCCGGCAGCGACAAGCGCGGCACCATCTACGGCATCTACGACATATCTGAGAAGATAGGTGTGTCACCGTGGCACTATTGGGCGGATGTGCCAGTCAACAAGCACGATGCGCTCTATTTCACTGGCGGCCCTTACGTAATGCCCGAACCGAAAGTGAAATACCGCGGCATATTCATCAACGACGAGTGGCCATCGTTCGGTGGTTGGGCCACGGCCAAGTTCGGCGGCGTAAACTCTAAGATGTACGCCACGATGTTCGAGCTGCTGCTGCGACTGAAAGCCAACTATCTGTGGCCTGCGATGTGGGATTCGGCCTTTAACGAGGACGACCCGCTGACGCCCCAGGTAGCCGATGAGTACGGCATAGTGATGGGCACGTCGCATCACGAACCTATGATGCGCGCACATAAGGAATACACGCGCCGCCGCGACGAGGTGGGCCCGTGGAACTACGCCACCAACCGCGAGCGCATTGACGAGTTTTTCCGCTACGGCATCGAGCGCAACAAGCACTATGACAACCTGATAACCATAGGCATGCGTGGCGACGGCGACGTAGCCATGGGCAGCGGCGACGACAAGGAAAACATGGCCGTGCTCCGAGACGTAATCGCCGGCCAGCGCCAAATCATCTCCGACGCCTACGGTTGCTACCCCGCCGAGGTGCCTCAGCTGTGGGCCATCTTCACCGAAGTACAACGCTATTACGACGCCGGATTTACCGTGCCCGACGACGTCACCCTGCTCTTCTGCGACAACAATTGGGGCTACATCCGCCGCTACGGCCCTGTCAAGGAGCGCGGCCGAAAGGGCGGCATCGGTATGTACTACCACATCGACATGAACGGCGGCCCGGCCAGCGACCGCTGGGTAAACACCACCACCGTGCCAAAGATGCGCGAACAGCTCAACTTGGCCTATCAGACTGGCATTGACCGCATCTGGATAATCAACGTGGGCGATCTCAAGCCCAAGGAAATGCCCATCGACTTCATCATGCGCTATGCCTGGAACCCGGACGCAATCGGGCCGCAGGACTGCACCAAATACATGCGCGAGTGGGCATCGCGAATATTCGGTGATGAACACGCGGAGGAAATCGCCGATATCGTGCACGACTACTCCAACTACAACCTCATGCGCAAGGCCGAAGTACAAAATCCTGGCATTTTCAGCATCGTAAACCACTGCGAGGCAGATAGCATGCTCGCCTTGTGGCGCGACGTGGCCGCCCGCGCCAAGGCCTTGGCGCCGAAAATCGCTCCCGAGGTTCAAGACGCATACTATCAGTTGGTCTACTACCCTGCTGTGGCCTCGGCTGGAGTGGCCGAAATCTATCTCGCCACCGGCAAAAACAACCTCTACGCCACACAAGGGCGCGCATCGGCCAACGCTTACGCCAACCGCTGCGTCGAACTCTTCGACGAGGACATTCGCCTTTCGGCCTACTACAACAATGAGATGGCCGGCGGAAAGTGGCGCAACATGATGAGCGACAATCATATCGGCTACACCAATTGGCAAATACCACAGGCCAATGCTCTGCCACCTTTGCAGCGCGTTGAGCCCCTTGACGCTCCGGCAATGGGCGTTGCCGTGGAGGGCTCGGAGGAGGCTTGGCCAAACAGCAACACAACACTGGCCCTCCCCGCCTTCGAGCCGCTTGACGCCGATGCGCAATGGCTGGAAATCTTCAATCGCGGCACAGGCAAATTTGGTTTTACAATAGCATCTGACTGCCCGTGGATTGTCGTAGGTGAGACCTCCGGCACAGTAGGCGATGCCGACCGCAGAATACCAGTAAAAATCGACTGGTCACAACTTGGCGACGGCACTCACAGCGGCACGCTTACCATCAGCGACGGCTCAGCCACAGCCTCAGTGGCAGTCACAGCCAACAAGTATTCACTGCCCAATACCACCCTACCCTACTTCGGCGCAATCGGCGAGTACAAGATTCCCGCATACGCCTGCGCTAATAACATCGCGGGCCGCAATGCCAACTGGACGTTTGCGCCTGGCCTGGGACGCAGCGAGGGCTGCATGCTCATCGACCGCTTAACCGCCCCGTCGTCCGAAGATGTTTCACAATCCCCTGCCCTGCAATACAATATATACGTCCCTGAGACTGAAGAATTAATTATCGCGCTCGGCATCCTGCCAACACAAGACATCGACCCGGCGCGAGGGCTGCGCATAGCCGTTTCGATTGACGACGCTCCCGCACAGGTGCTCGACGCACGACGAGGCCTGCACGACGAGTTTGGCGAATACACACCGCAAAATATAGCCATGTCGCCCCACATCAAGCCTCTGCCCAAGCTCGACCGCCCGCTGGCGCTCCGAGGCTGGGGCAAGCCTCGCCGCACCGACGTGTTTGACAACCAACGCTGGATTGACGCCTCACTTGGCCACGTCGACGCCGGCATGCACACTCTCACCGTGCACATGGTCGACCCCGAAATCGTTCTCGAATCAATCGTAGTCAACCCCGACAACGCCCACCCCAGCTACTGGGGCGCCCCCAGCCGTACACATAAATAAAAAATCAAATTGAAATCATTTTACAACAGGGCCTTGTGTAATTTGTTATAATTTAGTAACTTTGCACAATAAATACATATAGATATGGCAATACCAATCAAAGCTGTTCCTATCCTTACGGGCGAAATAGCCGATAATTTTATTCGTCAGGCCGAGGAAAACGAACTCAATCCCCGTAGGATTTCTACCCCGAAACAGAGGGCAGTGGTTAGAGAAATGGAACGTCAATTAAGAGAATTTGTTCCCTCATGGAGAAGATAACAGAGGATTACTGCTTTCCCTTATCCAAGAAATGCGTAATGCTCAAATGGGATAAGGATGTACTATCCAACTGCAAAC
>CAMWUM010000048.1 GCA_947177435.1 uncultured Muribaculaceae bacterium | reverse complement strand
GTGGGGGGCGCAAGCGGCCGGGCATGGGACTTTTTTGCCGCCGGGCATTTAATATGGGGCTTTTTGCGTTTCATTTTCTTCAGGCTGGGGGGGAGGGGGGCGGCGGGCGAGAGGCTGCGGCCATCGAGGGTGTAGATGCCCTGGCGGGGCTGCTCGTCGATAGCGACGCCCTCGATGCCAGAGGGGTCGATCATTATTTTGCGGGAGAAATAGGCCTCCTCAAAGTCGATGTTGACGGCTCCGCCCCAATAGCCCCAGAAGTATACCTCGTCAATCTTGGTCATCTTCTTACCACTGTCGGTCACCATGCCTTTGACGGCAAAGGTGAGGGTCTGCATATCGCCTACGCTGAGGGTCTGCGAGGCTCCGTCGACGTTTTTCTGAAAGAGAGTGATGTTGGTGTTGGCCGGGCCGTTATTGCGGGCGGTGATGGTGAACTTTTCCCAGTCGGGGCAACGGTAGGGCTTGCTGCCGAACACCCAGCCCACCTGGCCGCCATAGTACTCGCCCTCAGAGTCGCCACCGGGGCGGCCATGGATGTAGATTTTGCCAGTAGCGGGGTCAACGGTGTTGCTGTGCTTGCTGTCCCACCACTTGTTGACCACCAGACTGGCGTCGGTGAGCGTAAGGTATTGCCTCTCAACCTCCCACTGCTGCGGGATGGGGTCGGCGCTTGCCGAGGTCTCGGTGAGGATTTGCCATGAGTCGAGGTCAAACTCGCCGGAGAACGTCAGGTATACGTCATGTACGCCGCCGACCGTGCCGTAGATGGCGCCGGTGCGTTCCTCCCAGTCAGCAGACTGCGGGAGTACCTGCGCGAAGGCGGGGTTTTCGAGGTCGTCGAGGTGGATTTTGAGCGAGCAGTCGCCGCCGTAGCTGCGCACGCGGGCCTGGAAAGCCTTGGCCGTGCCCTCGTCGCCAAAGTCAACCTCGCGGATGAGGATATACTTGTCACTGCCCTTCGAGTAATAGGCCGGAGCGGTAAAGGTGAGGTTGGTGTTGCTGACGTAGATGGTGCCATCCTCATCGGTAAAACTCTGAATACCATCGGAGAATGCCATTGTCTCGCCCTCCACCAATTCGTAAGGCGAAAGGGTGCCTACGGGATCAACGCCCTCGCGAGTGGGCCAGATGGTGGGGATGGTGCCGTCCTCGTTGAACGTGAACTCCTCGACTGCCACCGCACGGTTGAAACCGTGGCCATTGGGCAGCCAGCCGGTGTGGTAGAACAGGTAATCGTGCCCCTTGAAATTGACAATGCCGCAGTGGTTTGTGAAAGAGTTAGTGTTGCTCTGGGGCATGATTTGGCCTTTGTAACGCCACGGGCCGGTGGGCTTTTTGGCCATCGAATAGCTCAGGTGCTCGGGCACGCCACCAGCAGCATAGAGCAGGTAATAGTCGCTGCCGCGCTTTGTGAGCCACGGACCCTCCTCGTAGAGGTCGGTGTATGTGACGCCCTCTTGCGGGTCTTTCGGACCGCCGAACGAGGCCTCGGTCTGAGTGATTTCCTTGACCGTGCCGCTGTACGAGATCATGTCCTCGTTGAGCTTGACGTAATGCACGCCGGGGTTGCCAAAGTAGAGATAGGCCTGGCCGTCGTCATCAATGAAGGGAGTTGGGTCGATGTAGCCCCAGCCGCCTTGCACCAGCGGCTTGCCGAGCACGTCTTTGAACGGGCCCGTGGGCGAATCGGCCACGCCGACGGCAATCACCGTGGCTGCCGACCCCTTGGGGTTGCAGCATACGTACCAGTAGTACTTGCCGTTGCGCTCGATGCACTGCGAAGCCCATGCCGTCTTGGGCTGGGCCCACGTGAACTCGGCCAGGGGCAGAGCCGCGCCGTGGTCGGTCCAGTTGACCATGTCGGCCGACGAGTAGACGCGCCACTCGTCCATGCAGAAGTAGGTGTTGTTAGGGTCGTTGTCGTTGTTGCGGTTACCCTCGTCGCGGTCGATGTAGACATAGACGCGGTCGCCAAACACCACCGGAGCGGGGTCGGCTGTGTAGAGGGTGGAGATGATGGGGTTTCCTGCCAGCGCGGCCAGTCCGCAAGCGGCTGCCGCCAAGGCGATTAATTTTTTCATATTCATTAGGCTTTTGATAGATTAATTGAGTTTGGGGAGGGCTTTGACGTTGCCCACGAGCCACACGATGTCGCCCGGGGCGAACATCAGCTTGGGATCGGAGTCGATGTATTCCTCGCCGCGCTGCACGGCCACCACCAGCACGTCGTAATTGTCGCGGAGCTTGGCCGTTACGGGCGTCTTGCCGATCAGTGGCGACGACTCGGAAAGGAGTATGGATGTGAGTTTGAAGTCGAGAGGGTCGATCACGCCAGCCTCGGGCTGCTTCTCGCGCTCGACGACAGGCAGCAAGGCCGAAATCTGTTCGTCGTTGCCGATGACGCCGATGACGTCGCCAGGGAATGTGCGCGCCATGCCCGACGGCACGGGTATCAGGTCGGCGCCGCGCTGGATGCTGACCACGTTGACGCCGTAACGGGCGCGCAGGTTGCTGTCCATCAGCCGCTGGCCGGCAAACTTGCAGCCCGAGCCGATGGTCATGTAGGCCAGGTGCAGGTCGTTGACCACACTGTTTTTCTTGCCCGAGCGGCGCAGGTCGCGCTCATTGAGGTTGTCGAGGAATTTACTCTCGATCTGGGCCAGCTGCACCTTGATCTTGCGGCCGAACACCACACCGATGAGCAGCAGCGACACGCCGGCCACCACCAGGCCTACAACGGCCGAATAGTGCCACATCACCATCGCGGCCACCAGAGCCATGGCTATCAACACGCGGAACACGGTCATGACAATCACCGGCACGTAGGCCCGAGCCCTGCGGTGCTCGGGTTGGCCGGTCCTGGGCATCGTGACGGGCATGAGCAGCGCCAGCAAGAACGGCGACATGGCCGTCAACGTGATGGCTGTGCTCACCAGACGGTCCCACGCAGGCAGTACGCGGCTGAGCCAGGGCATCAGGTACTGGTGCGACACTATCAGTATGGCAATCAGAATGATAATATACAGCATCGTGCTCCACAAGCTGCGCTTGAGCACCACGAGCCACGTGCGCTCGGTGGCGTTGCTCTTTGTAGCCTCGCTGCGGTATCCGTCGATCACGCGGAGCACCCTGCGAGGCAGGTGCTTCTCAAGCCAGTTGCAGGTGCCGGGCGCCATCTTGATGAAGTACGGGGTGCCGAACGTGGTGAGCACCGACACGGCCACCACGATCGGGTAAATCGTAGGATTGAGCACGCCGAGGCTCATGCCCAGCGTGGCGATGATGAAGGCGAACTCGCCAATCTGCGTCAGCGAGAAGCCCGACTCGATGCTCACCCTCAGCGACTGGCCGGTGATGAGCATGCCGAACGTGCCGAAGAATATCATGCCCACGACCACCACGGCCGATAGAATCAGGATCGGCACCCAGTACTGCGCTATGATGCTGGGCTGCACCATCATGCCCACGCTGATGAAGAACACGGCGCCAAACAGGTCCTTGATCGGCGTAACCACGTGCTCGATGCGCTCGGCGTAACTCGTACCGGCCAGGATGGAGCCCATGACGAAGGCGCCGAGGGCCAGCGAGAAGCCGCAATAGACCGAAAAGACGGCCATGCCCAGGCACAGGCCCATAGACACCACCAGCAGCGTCTCGCTGTTGAGGAAGCGGCGCCACGAGTTGAACAGCGACGGCAGCACAAACACGCCCACCAGGAACCATATCACCAGGAAGAACACCAGCTTGGCCACGCTGAACAACAGCTGGCCGCCCTGGACCGAGTTGTTAATCGCGATTGACGACAGGAGCACCATCATCACCACAGCAAACAGGTCCTCGACGATAAGCACGGCCAGCACAAGCGACGTAAACTTCTTCTGCCGCAGGCCCAAGTCGTTGAATGCCTTAATAATAATAGTAGTAGACGACATAGACAGCATGCCGCCCAGGAAGAGGCAGTTGATCATGGAGAAGCCCATGAAGTGGCCCACCATAAAGCCAGCGCCCATCATGCCCGACACGATGATCAGGGCAGTAACGGCCGCCGAGCCGCCGCTGTTGATGAGTTTTTTGAAACTGAACTCCAAGCCAAGCGAGAAGAGAAGCACCACGATGCCAATTTCCGCCCAGAACTCAATGTTTTCCTCGGTGTTGACCGATGGCAAATACTCAAAATTGGGACTGGCCAGGAAGCCGGCCACAATGTAGCCGAGCACGACTGGCTGCTTGATCCACTTGAAAAGGATGGTCACCACTGCTCCAAGGAGCAGGATGAACGCGAGGTCGGTGATAAGGCTCTGTATTTCCAAAACTTACAGGGATAATTAAGAAGTTACTTAGATGATGGCGCGTCGGCCTTGATGATATGGATGTCGTTCATATTGGTGCGCACCTGCAGGTAATCGCGCAGCTTGCCCATGTCAGGAATCGGGCGCTCAAGCTGGATGAGGGCCACGTTGACGGTGTCGACGGTGCGGGTATCGATGTCGCACACATAGTTGCGGGTCAGCGAGATGTACTTGATCTGCGGGAAGATGGTGTTGAGTTCGGGCGCTATTTGCCAGGCGATGGAGTCGAGGGCGTCGCGACGCAGTATCACGCTCTGCAGCGAGTCGACGGCGCTCTTGTAGTTGTCGCGCTCAGCCATCAGGTTGTACACCATCGGGGCGAGGTTGTTGTCGCCGGCTGCGGCAGCCTGCTCGCCGCCGACCGAGAACCGCTGTACAATGGTCACGTCAGTACCGCGCAGCAGGCGCGACTTGTCCATCTCGGCGGTCAGCGCCTCCCTGAGCGAGTCGGTGTTGACGTAAGCGCCTATGAGCGTCAGCTTTACGCTCTTCTTCCACCGACGGAACGTCACATCCTTGTCTTGCACCAGAGTGTTGGGCAAATTGACCTCGCTCTCAATCAAGGCATTCGCCTCGCTTACGAAGTAACTCTCCACCAGCATCTGCGCAGTGAGGTATACGCTCGGCAACATAGTGCAGATCACCACGGTGGTCACTATGCTCTTGATGCGCTTGCGGCGCTGCGGATCGACAAACTTAACTTGCGTGAACTTGAACAGCTTAACGCCCACGAGCGTGGCCAGAGCGATGAAGATGGAGTTGATCAGGAACAGGTAAAACGCTCCGGCAAAGTACTGCAACTGCCACGTGGCTATGCCGTAGCCGGCCGTACAGAGCGGAGGCATAAGGGCCGTGGCGATGGCCACGCCGGGAATCACGTTGCCCTTCTGCTTACAGGCGATGGCCACGATGCCGGCCGCGCCGCCGAAGACGGCAATCAGCACATCGTAGATGGTGGGCGACGTGCGCGCCAGCAGTTCGCTGTGGCCCTCGCTCACGGGCGAGATGAGGAAGTAAATCGTGGCTGTCAGCACCGAGAAGAGGGTGGCGGCCGCCAGGTTGCGCGCCGCGCGCTTGATGAGCGGGAAGTCATACGTGCCCACGCCCAGGCCAATGCCGATGATCGGGCCCATGAGCGGCGAAATCAACATAGCGCCGATGATGACGGCGGGCGAGTTGGTGTTCAGGCCCAGTGAAGCCACGAAGATGGCGAAAATTAGAATCAATATGTTGGGTCCTCGGAACGACACGCCCTCGATGATCGACTGCTTAGCCAGGTTCTCATCTTCGAGATATGGAGTGAGGTTGAAAAAGGATTTGAACTGGTCACGTAGCGAATTGGACGACATAAAGCAATTATTATCAATTTAGCTGCAAATATATGCATTTTCCGCCAATTACCCAAAAATTTTTGCTACCTTTGCTATATGGAAGAGCTGATGCAATATGTGTGGCGGTTTCGCCTTTGGCCCCCGAGCGTGATGGTGACGGTCGACGGCCAGCGCATAGACGTCATCGACCCCGGCGAACTCAACCGTGGCTCGGGCCCGGACTTCTTCAACGCCAAAATCAGCATCGGCGGCCAAATGTGGATCGGCAACGTCGAAATCCACGTGCGCGCCTCCGACTGGATGCGCCACGGCCACGACTCCGACCGAGCATACGACAACGTGGTACTCCACGTGGTGGAGGTGGACGACTGCCCCGTGTACCGCTCTGACGGCCAACTGATACCGCAGATGGTGATGCGATGCGCCGCCGACTTCTCGCAGCGCTACGCCCAGATGGTCGGCAACCCAGCGCTCGAACTGGCCTGCGCCGCCGAACTTCCCTCCGTGCCCCAAATCAACATCTCCGACTGGATCTGCGCCCTCGGCTACGAGCGCTTGCAGGCCAAGGCCGACCGCGCCTCAGCAGTGGCCCGCGCCGCCGGCGGCAACTGGATGGAGGCCATCTACGTCACCCTTGCTCGCGCACTGGGCTTCGGCACCAATGCCGAACCGATGGAACTGCTGGCCCGCACCACCCCGCTCAAGGCCCTGCTGCGCCACAGCGACGAGCCAACAGCCGTCGAGGCCATGCTCTTCGGCCAGGCCGGCCTCCTTGCCGGCAAGGAGGCGAGCGAGGACGGATACGTGCAGCGCTTATGCTCCGATTATGCCTTCTACTCAGCCAAATACGGGCTACAAGCCAGCGACGGCGTATGCTGGAAGATGGCCCGCATGCGCCCGCAGAACTTCCCCCACCGACGCATCGCCGCACTGGCCAGGTTCGTGGCCGGAGGCTTCAGGTTTGGCAGCAACGTGCTGGCGGTCAAGACTGAGGATGAAGCGCGGGCGCTATTTGACCTGCAACTCGACGGCTACTGGGCGCGCCATTACTCGCTGAGCGACGGCGGCTCAGGCTCTTCGCCCCGCGCTTTTAGCCACTCATCGACCACGGTGCTGATAATCAACGTGGTGGCGCCGCTTCTGTACGCATTCGGACAGGAAACCGGCGACACGCGCCGCCAAGAGACAGCCACCGACCTGATGCAGCAACTCAAACCCGAACAAAACTCCATCATCGACATCTTCGCCCGCGCAGGGCTGAGAGCCGACAGCGCCTTTGCCAGCCAGGCACTTATCCAACTCCGACGCGAATACTGCGTGCCCCGCAAATGCCTCTTCTGCCGCATCGGCCACCGCCTCCTTTCCCACAAGGCTGTCCGCTGAATTAGCGTTAAAATGCGCTAAATTACAGAAATTGTTTTGGCGTATACAGAATTTTCCTGTATCTTTGCATCGAAAAACACACCAAACCATTTATCACATTATGAAAAAACAAGGATGCAAAGTTGACTACGCCGCCGCAAGGGGCGAGGAGGTTAAGCGGGCGTTCCGCAAGGCGTGGGAGTGCGCCGCCTCGATGGTAAGCGGGTATCAGCCCGACGTGGACCACGTGGCGGCACTGGCGGTGCGATTTCCGGCCCCGCGGTTCTACGTGTCGGAGGAGAGAGCCGCTGCAGTGGTGGGCCAGATGATGCGCGGAGAACCGGTCACCGACGGCATGCGCGAGTCGAAGCGCAGAATGTACGCCGAACTGCTGCGCCGAGTGCGCCTGTTGAGAGCCAAGCAGCCCGCCGCCACGCTCGTCGACCTGGTGGCCAGCGTAATCTACGAGCCCGCGCCGGAGTTCTACATAGAGCCGGCCACGGCGCTGTTCATCATGAGCCGCATGCGCACCGCAGGTTAATCTATCGCTATGGAAAACACACAATCAATCACCGACTTGCTGGCCGAAAACGAGCAGCGGCTGCTGCGCCTCACCACCGGCTTCGACCCCGTGACGGGCCGAGGCTCGGTGGGCCCCCGCCGGCAGGTGGAACTCTGGCTCGACGCCGACGGCCCGCGCTCCTACTGGCTGCCGTGCGCGATGATAGACTCGCCGCTGGTGCGCGCTCTGGCCTGCGCACGCTCGCAGGCCACGCCCGCACAGACCGCCGACCTCGACCGCCTCAGAATGGAGCACGATTTCCCCTACTGGGCGGCCACACGCGTATACGTCAAGCAGAAAGGCGGAGGCGACGACCTGCATCTGTACCTCAACCATGCCCAGCGCCTGCTGATCGAGGCTATCGAGCGTCAGCGCCTGGCGGGCAGCCCCATACGCATCGTGCTGCTCAAGGCCCGCCAGTGGGGAGGCTCAACCGCCATACAAATCTATATGGCGTGGCTGCAACTGGTACGCCGCCTTGGCCTCAACTCACTCATCATCGCCCACCAGGGCTGCGCCACCGACGAAATCAAGGATATGTTTGACCGCATGCTCGCCCGCTACCCCGACGACCTGCTGGGCAACGAGGGCGGCAAGAAGATGGAAGGCGTGGGCAAGTCGCGCTCGGCCTTCCGCGTGCCCGCCCGCAACTGCAAGATCAAGCTGGGTACGGCCGAGCGTCCCGACTCGTGCCGAGGCGGCGACTACAGCCTGGTGCATCTGAGCGAGGTGGGCCTGTGGCGCCAGACGCTGGGAAAGAAGCCGGAGGACATCGTGCGCTCGGCCTGCGCCGGCGTGCTGCACAAGCCTGACACCATGATCGTGTACGAGTCCACTGCCAACGGCGTCGGCAATTTCTTTCACCGTGAATACCTCTCGGCTCGCGACAACCCTCGCGGGCAGTTCAGGGCTGTGTTCGTGCCCTGGCACCAAATCGAGCAGAACACCCTGCCGTTTGCCGACGAGGCTGAACGGCAGGCATTTGCCGAATGGCTCGTGGCCGAGCGCGAAAGCGCCTACGTGGCCTCTGACCGCCAGGAGAGCGGCGCCTACCTGTGGGGCCTATGGCTCAAGGGCGCCACGCTCGAAGGCATAAACTGGTACGTGATGGAGCGCACCAAGCACACGAGCCACGACTCGATGGCAGCCGAATGCCCGTCGGACGACGTGGAGGCCTTCGCGCGCTCGGGCGCAAACGTGTTTTCAGCCGACGACGTGGAGCGCCTGCGCGCCGGATGCCGCCGCCCGTCGTGGGTGGGCGACGTGGCCAGCGAGGCCGTCAAGGGTGCCGGAGCGCTGCGCAACGTGCGCTTCACCCTCGGCGCGGGCGGCTTGCTCGAGGTGTGGGAAAAGCCGCAGACCGAGCCTGCGCTCAACGACCGGTACGTGGCCGTGGTCGACATCGGCGGACGTTCGGCCAAGGCCGACTGGTCGGTGGTGGCCGTATTTGACCGCGCGCCGTTGGCAGCCGGAGGCGTGCCCGAATTGGTGGCCCAGTGGCGCGGCCACACCGACATGGACCTGCTGGCGTGGAAAGCAGCGCAGATAGCCGCATACTACAATGAGGCGCTGCTGGTGATTGAGAGCAACACCCTGGAGACGCACGACGCCGAGCGGCAGGTGGATGGCGACCAGTCGCACTACATCCTGCACCAACTGCGCCGCGCCTATCCGCGCCTCTACGCCCGCAAGCCGTCGCCCGAGGATATACGCCAAGGGCGGCCGCGGCGCTACGGCTTCCACACCAACGTGCAGACCAAACCCGTAATCATCTCCACCCTGGTCGAAGCCGTGCGCGAGGGCCTGTATGCCGAGCGCGACGAACGATGCCTGGCCGAACTGCTCACCTACGAGCGCCGCCCCAACGGCTCGTACGGCGCCATCGAGGGGGCGCATGACGACCTGCTCATGACCCGCGCCATCGCCCTGCACATCTCCGCCACTGAGATGC
>CAMWUM010000047.1 GCA_947177435.1 uncultured Muribaculaceae bacterium | reverse complement strand
TCTCGTTCACCGCTCTCGACGCCACCATCGCCAAGGCTGAGGCTGCCGTCGCCGGTGGACTTGATGACATGAACGTCATCCTCGCTCTCGCTCTGGCCAAGGCCGCTGCCGAGGATCCCAACGAGTACACTCAGAGCGAAATCGACCAGCAACCAGCGACCTCGAGCTCGCCCTCAGCCTCGCAGGCATCGAGACCGCTGCCTATGGCAAGCACATCGCCATCAACGGCGGCGTACTCACCGTGGCCGGCATCGAAGGCGAATACAGCGTGGCAGTCTACACCACCGACGGCCGCCTCGTATCTGCCGCTAAGGCTTGCGGCGAGGCCGTACAGCTCAACATCGCCAACGGCTACTACGTAATCGCCATCAGCGCTGCCGACGGCAACGTGACCACCACCGTACGAGTTAAGTAAACCCTCACACAATGGGGCGGGGCCTCGCGCCTCGCCCCTTGAAATTAAAACAACATTATCTAATTCAATATCTCTACACATGAACATCAAACTGACAAGGACAATGCTTGCGGCTCTTGCCCTGGCTTCCGGCTCGATGGCTTTTGCTGACGCCACGCTCAGCATGGCCCCGCAGGCCCAGGTGATGGCTCAAGCGCCCTCAACCAACATTGTCATCAATGGCACCGGCTCGTCGCAGCAGGTGAAAGTAAACTTACAAAACCTGCCCGGCGATGTGACCCTCAAGGCCACCAACGGCTTCTCGGTCTACCCCACCAAGATCCCCGCAAGCATCAAGGAACTCAACGTAACCGTTACCCTCACCAGCACCATGCCCACCACCACGGGCCAGGTGATACTCCGCAGCGGCGACCACCGTGCTTACATCAACGTCACCGGCTACGGCTCTCCCCTCGAGCAAAAAGACCTCTCGCAGGGCGCCGTGTTCACCGATGAAGACACCAAGAAGGATTGGGGCAAGGACAACGGCTTCAATCCCGACATGAGCAACGGCTATACCGTAGAGTTCAAGGTTAACAACTCCACCACTGCCGCAAGCATCGACGCTTACGCAGTAACCCCCGACGGCGGTGCCTTCAAAATGTTTGTCGACCGCTCTGGCATCGGCTTCTACAACGGTGCTGGCCGCGTAAGCTTCGAAAATCCCGCTTCGTCTGCCACCGGCGGCGCAAAAGCATTCTACAATGACGACAACCAGGCCCACACTTACCGCGTGGCCGTCACCAGCGACAAGCGCGCCTTCGTATACCGCGACGGCCAGCTCGTAACTATCGCCCGCACCCAGGACTACGGCAACCAGCCCGAGTGGGCCATCGCCGAAGGCGGCATCAGCCAGAACCTGATCAAGAACGGCGACTTCGAAGGTGAGTGGAACTACCGCGCCACTGACTCCCTGGTCAATAAGATCGAGGGCTGGCACGTAGACCCAATCGACCAGTACAACTGCAGGTACACCATCGACAACTACGAGCTCAACAACGATAAGGATATGGACAACCACGTAGCACACCTCCAGCGTTACAACTGGAACGACGGCTGGGGTGCAGGCACCGTATCGCAGATCGTTGACGTTGCTCCGAACTCCACCTACTCCCTCACCGCTCTCGCAGGCGGCGGCATGAACCTAAAGACCGGCGAAATCATGAGCAGCCTCCGCATCGAAGAGGTTGAGAACCCCGCCAACGGCACAAAGGTTAACGTCACCAACGAAGAGGGCATGGAGACCTACTCGCTCAACTACACAACCTCTGCCAATTGCAACCAGATCAAAGTTATCCTCTACAACGAACGCTTCCTCAACGGCGGCGGCTGGGGCTCAAATCCCAAGGCCTTCCTCGTTGACGACGTAGTGCTCGTGGGCAAGAGCCGCGTGCTCGACCAAAAGGTCGGCTTTGACAAGACCCGCAGCGCCGCTCTCGACTACTTCACCTTCGACGCCACCGGCGCTTACGCCCCCGTTACCCCCGTGCTCGCTCCCGAGGTTGCCGCAATCACTCTCGACGGCACCGGCGCAAGCAAGACCATCAACGTAAATATCGCCAACCTCGTCACCACCGATCCCATCACCGTGACCGCCACCCCCGGCATCAAGGTTGAGCCCAGCGTGCTCGCCGCCAACCAGGACGGCACCATCACCGTCACCCTGCTCAGCTCACTGCCCGAGACCGAGGGCAAAGTGACCCTGCGCTGCGGCGACCTCCGCACCTACATCGACGTAAAGGGCATCGGCTCTGACCTCGAAGCAAAGGACCTCTCCACCGAGCCTACCTACAAGGGCGAAGACAAGCGCCTCACCGTCACCGAGGCCGACGGCTTCGTAATCGATCCCGCCAAGGGATACACCGTTGAGTTCCGCGCTCGCCTCAAGTCTGAAGCAGGCGAAATCAGCGCCTTTGCCGTAACTAAGGAAGGCGCATCTTTCAACGCATTCGTTGAGCCCGAGGCATTCGGCCTTGCCAACATCAACACCCACGTAGGCCTCACCAACCCCGCCACCGAAGGCACGGGCGGCAAGGGCAAGTTCTACAACAACGACGGCAAGTACCATACCTACCGCTACGCCGTAACTCCTGACCAGCGCGTATTCATCTACCGCGATGGCATGCTCATCTCTACTCAGCGCGCTGCCGACTACTGCCACATCGCTGAATGGCTCGACGGCCAGACCGACGTACAGGACAACCTGCTCAAGAACGCCGATTTCGAAGGCGAATGGAACACCCGTGCTGACGGCCTTGTAAACAAGGTGGAAGGCTGGTATGTCGATCCCATCGACCAGTACAACTGCTCTTACTCTGTGATCAATCGTGAAATCAACAACGAGTTCGACCACAACAACCACGTGATGAAACTCCAGCGCTACAATTGGAACGATGGTTGGGGCGCAGGCACCGTATCGCAGATTGTCGACGTTGTTCCCGGCCAGACCTATCAGCTCTCTGCCCTCGCTGGCGGCGGCATGAACACCAAGACCGGCGAAATCATGAGCTCGCTCCGCATCGAGGAAGTACAGGCTCCCACCAAGAGTGCCAAGGTCGACGTCACCAACACTGATGGCTTCGAAGAGTACTCGATCACCTACACCACCTCTGCCGATTGCAACCAGATCAAAGTTATCCTCTACAACGAGCGCTTCCTCAACGGCGGTGGCTGGGGATCAAGCCCCAAGGAGTTCCTTGTTGACAACATGAAGCTCACCGGCATGGGCCGTACCCTCAAGCAGCAGACCGGCTTCCACATCGTCGGCTCCGAGCTTGACTACTTCACCTATGACCTCACCGGCGCTTACGCTCCTATGGCAGCAAGCTTCGGCGACGACTTCACCGGCATCGAGTCAGCTGCCGTAGGCGCTGCTTCCGCTTGGGTTGAGGCCGGCATGCTCTTCGTAGGCAATGTCAACCCCGACGCCACTGTCACCGTTTACAACTCGCTTGGCCAGACCGTGGCCTCGATTGCCAACTACGACGGCCAGGGCATCAAGCTGCCCGCCCACGGCGTATACGTCTGCGTAGCCTCCAACGGCTCTGAGACCCGCACGTTCAAGGTAGCATACTAATCTCTCAAATAAGAAAAGGGGCTGCGGCCCCGCGGCCCCTTTTCTCTTTCTTTTTTATCATTATTCTTACCGCATTATCACGATATGAAATCAATTGCTAAGGTCTTATTTGCCGCTCTGCTGTCGTCAGCAGCCATCACACCCGCCTTTGCCGCGAACTCAATCAAGCCCGGCCAGAGGTGGAACGACACCAGCGGCTCTCACATCAACGCCCACGGCTGCTGCGTGGTGTACCACGACGGCAAGTACTACTGGTTTGGCGAAGACCGTACCGGCAGCACCAGCAACGGCGTCAGCTGCTACACATCAACCGACCTTTACAATTGGACCCGCAAGGGCTTGGTCTTTAAGACCTCATCTGTTTTTGACGCCGAGACAGGCAAAGCCATCCTCGAGCGTCCGAAAGTAATATTCAACCCCAACACCGGCGAATGGGTGATGTACAGCCATTGGGAAAATGGCACCGGCTACGGCCGTGCATGCGTGGCCGTGGCACATTGCTCGACAATCGACGGCAATTACGAACCGGTCGGCGTGTTCCGTCCAAATGAACATGACTCGCGCGACCAAACAATATTTCGCGACACCGACAACCGCGCATACCACATCTGCGCCACCGACATGAACAGCAACATCAATGTTGCCCTGCTTAGCGACGACTACCTCGCTCCTGTCGGCAAGGATGCCGAGACCAAGGTACTCAAAGGCCTGAGGCTCGAAGCCCCGGCTATGATCGGAGTCGACGACACTTACTTCTGCCTCTTCTCAGAGTGCGATGGCTGGAATCCCACCCCAGGCCACCGCTCTGTCACCACCGACCTGATGGGCGACTGGGAAGACTGCGGCAACTTCTGCGTGGACCAAGGCGACGCCACCACTTACACCTCGCAGAGCACCTACGTGCTCAAAGTCGAGGGCAAGGAAGGCGCTTACATATATATGGGCGACCGTTGGGTCAGCTCTGACGTCGGCGGCAAGTCGGAGTACGTGTGGCTGCCGCTGAGCGTGCGCTCGGGCCTGCCAACCGTCAGGTGGATGGACGACTGGAACCTCAGCGTATTTGACAACAGCGACCGCTTCCACCGCGTAGACGCAATGGCCGACGGCCGCGTAGTGCGCCTGCTCGACAAGCGCTCCAACCGCTGGATCTCCCATTCGAAGTACGGCCTGGACATACAGGACGACAACGACGCCACCAACACAAGCTTCCGCCTGCAAGCCACAGACAATCCATACGTGTGGCGCCTGATCGACGATGCCACCGGCCTCTGCCTTGACGCCAATATGGGTCTTATGCAGTGGCTTGAGCCCTCCGACGAGCCCTCGCAGCTCTGGCACTTTACCCTCGAGGAAGACGGATGCTACAAGATACAGAATATGAGTGACGACAAGTGCCTTTCCGTCTCGGGCTCGTCGCTTCGCGCAGGCAGCGGCATCTTCATGACCAAGGAGGGCGCCAGCAAGTCACAGAGCTTCGGCGTGGACTTCGACGTCAACGCTTACGACTATCCCCGCGCCGAGATGTTCAAGCGCTCTTACCGCGAGCAAGTAGCCGCCGAGATTGACGCCCAAAAAGCATACGAAAGCGCAACAGGCGTGGCTTCTGCATCGGTCGAAAATATTAAAATAAACATTGAGGGCCGTGAGGTCGTCATTACTCTGGCGCAGGACGCGCACGTCAGCATCACAAGCATCGACGGACGCGAACTGTACTCCGGCATGCTGAGCGAAGGCACCAGCCGCATCACCCTACCCCGCGGCATCTGCATCGTCAGCGCCGGACAAAGCACCAGAAAGGTTTCCATATATTAACCTATATAATAGATAGAATCGATTTTGGTTAACTCGAAGAAGGGAGCCCTCCGTGAGGAGTGCTCCCTTCGCTTTTTCTTTATGTCAGGAGAGTTTGTATCTAGTACGGGAACATCTTGAGCGCAACATCGGTAAGCCAGATGAAGAGCGGGCAGGTACCGAGGAATAAGACTACGCTCAGGGCCAGAGAACTGGTGCCGGTGGCCACGTACTGGTTGTACTGGCTGGCGATGATGATGCCTGAGAAGGCTGGGGGCAGTGCGCCGGCCACAACGAGCATCTTGAGGTTCATGGGGTCCATCTTGAAGAGGATGCCGACCACGAGCAGCGCCAGAGGCATGATTATCAGCTTGAAGATGGCGCCGAATACGCCTTGCCAATTGATGGTAATCTTCACGGCCGAAAGGGTGATACCGGCTGCGAATACAGCCACTGAGGCATTAGCCTTTGCGATAAGGTCAAATGAGGGGCTCAGATCGACAGGCCACTTGATGCCAACCAAGACGAATACTACGGCCAGGATAGGAGCCCATGCCACAGGCTGGATCAGAGCGTGGATGACAGGCTTCCATGGATTAGGCTTCTTGCCGCCGTTCTTGGCCGCCGTGGCAGAGGCGTCGGCCGAATTAAGAAGCGAGAGGCCTACAGGGATGCCTACGGCATTGACCACGATGCCGACGATTGCGACTACGAGAGCCACGCTCGGGCTGGTGCCGAAGATAGGCTCGAGCACTGCGAAGCCAAGGAATCCGATTGTCGGCGAGCCGCAGATTAGGGCCATGATGGCAGCCGAGCCGCCGCCGGTCTTGAAGAAATATTTATAAATCCAGTATACGAGCATAAAGCAGAGCATGATCACGACAAGGGATATCATCGTAAGCTTTATGTCTTTTACGAGGTCCTCGCGGGTGGCCGTCACGATTGAGATGAACAGGGCGGCCGGAAGGGCGAAGTCAAGCACGACCTTGTTGAGGGTTTTGGCATTGTCTCCGTTGAAAACGCCTGCTTTGCCGGCGATGTATCCGGCGAGCATCACGACGAATATCGGCACGATGGCGTATAGGATAATGTGTTCCATAGTTGATGCGTTAAAAGGTTATACTTCGTGTGAAACACTCCCCCACCCTGGCCCAAATGCCGGGCGGGGGAGTTGGCGTTTTGTTAAACGGTTATCTGCTGCAGAGGTTGGGGATTGAGGTAGCCGATGTGGCCGCTTTCCTTGCCGGCGTCAGATGCCAGACGCACTTCAATGAGCGAAGGCTTCTTCGAGGCGATGGCCTCTTTCAGGGCGGTGCTCAGGTCGGCGGGATTCTCGACGTAGTAAGACTGCAGGCCGAATGCCTCACCCATCTTGTCGTAGCGGTCGTTGATGTTAAGGGTGGTAGGAGCGGGATCTGTGGTGTTGTCCATAGGCTTGCCGATGCCGTTGTAGATACCGCCGTTGTTGAAGATAACGACAGTCACAGGCAGGTTGAAGCGCGAGATGGTGGAGATTTCCATGCCCGAGAAGCCGAATGCGCTGTCGCCCTCGATGGCTACAACCTGCTTGCCGGTGGCCACGGCTGCGCCGACGGCCGAACCGATGCCCATGCCCATAATGGCCCAGGTGGCGCAGTCCACGCGGTGGCGAGGCAGCGACATGTCGATGGTATCGCGAGTGTTGTCGAGGGTATTGGCGCCCTCATTGATAAGCACGATGTCGGGATTGCTCTCGATGATGGGCTTGATGGCCGACAGGGCGGTCCACTGGTTCATAGGCAGGATGTTGGCGTTGGCCTCGAGGCGTGCTGCGAACTTCTTGTTCTTGGCGGCCGACTCAGCCTGCAGGCCGGGTACCCAAGTGGGATCCATCTGCATCTTTGAGGTGTCAAGCTTGGCCAGGATGGCATCAAGAGCCTCGCCCATGTCGCCAACGACAGGTGCGTCGATGCGGCGGTTGACGTCGATTTCGGTAGGCTCGACTTCAAGCTGGATAAACTTGCCGTTGGGGTTCCACTTGCCCTTGCCGAAGCCGAGCATCCAGTTGAGACGCGCGCCGATGATCATAACCACATCGGACTCCTCCATAATGGTGCTTCGACACGAGATGGCGCTCAGCGGGCCGTTGTCGGGCATAAGGCCCTTGGCCATCGACATTGGATAGTAAGGAATGCCGGCCTTCTCGATCAGGGTCTTGATCTTGTCGTCGACCTGGGCATAAGCGGCGCCCTTGCCGAGCAGGATGGCAGGCTTCTTGGCGCTCTGCAGCAACTCGACTGCGCGGTCGATAGAGGCTTCGTTAGGAGCAACAGGGCTGTAGACGTCGACTGCGGGGATGGCTGCGGCCAGAGCTGCCTCAGCTACGTCGCGATCAAGGATGCCGCCCATCGAGGGCACGGTGAGGTCTACGTAAACGCCGCCGGGACGTCCTGATACGGCTGCGCGGTAAGCGCGGGCCAATGTGCTGGGGATATCCTCGGGACGGTTGACGCGGAATGCGGCCTTTACCAGAGGCTTGGCCACGGCGTACTGGTCAAATGACTCGTAATCGCCCTTATTGAGGTCGACGAGCGTACGGTCAGACGATCCGGAAATCTGGATAACGGGGTAACAGTTGACGGTGGCGTTGATTGTGGCGGTAAGGCCGTTGAGGAAGCCGAGCGACGATACGGTCATGAATACGCCGGGGGTCTTGGTGAGGTAGCCGTGGGTGGCGGCGGCCATGCCGGCCTGCTGTTCGAAACGGAACGATACGAACTTGACGCCCTGGCCCTGTATAAGGTAGGCGGCTTCGGTGATAGGTATGCCGACCAGGCCGTACATCTTGTCAATGCCGAGCATCTTGATGGCGCGGCCGAGCACGTACATGCCGGTTACTTGGTTGGGGTATTTAGGCGCTGCGGGAGCTGCAGCGGCAGCGTTCTGGGGGGTTGTGGTTGCCATAGTAGTTTGGGATAGTTGAAAGGTGAATATTTTTTTGATTAATCTTGATTTATCGAGAATAATCAAGATTAATCGGGATTAGCCCCGACCAATCTTGATTATTATAGATTTTATTTTGCTGCTGCGGGCAGGGGCTCGGTGGTGCCGTTCTTGGCGAAGCCGGCGATCTGGTCGGCAGTGTAGCCAAGGCTGGTGAGCACCTCTTCGTTGTTGCCGCCGAGCTCAGGAGCAGGGCCGTAGACAGGCTGGTAGCCGCTGATGGTGAACGGGCAGCCGACAGTTACGAACTCGCCCACAGGACCGGGCTGGTTGATCTTCACGAGGGTGTTGCCGTCGTAGAGGCTTTCGTCGGTCATGACCTCCTTGGTCGAGAGCACGGGACCAACAGGCACGCCTGCCTTGCTGAGGATTTCAGTGACCTCGAACTTGGTCTTGTCGGCGCACCAGTCACCGATGCGCTTGTAGATAGCCTGCTTGTTGCGGTCGCGGGCGTCGGCGGTGTTGAAGTCGGGATTGGTAAGCCAATCGGTGAAGCCGGTTGCCTGGCAGAAAAGTTCAAAGTCCTTGGCTCCGCGCTGCAAGATAACGTATACATAGTTGTTAGCATCCACTTCAGAGTCATACTGGCCTGCGCTCTTGCACTTGTAAGTCCAACCGAGCACGCCGCCGCCCTCGGTGTTGCCCGAGCGAGGCACGCAGTCGCCAAACTTGCCGTTGGGGTACTGCGGGAACTGGGTCAGATAACCCAGCTTGTCGAGGGTCAACTGGTCGCGGGTCTTAATACGGCACAGGTTGAGGCATGCATTGTGCATTGACTGATATACGTAGGTGCCTTCGCCTGTGCGCTCGCGCAGCTGCAGCGCGGCCAACAGGCCGATCAGCAGGTGCATGCCGGTGTTGGAGTCGCCCAGGGCTGCGCCGCTCTGCGTCGGGATGTTGTCATCGCCTTCAAACCAGCCAGTGGTCGAGGCGGCGGCTGCGGTCACCTGTGCGATAGGCTCGTATGCCTTCAGGTCTTTGTACTTCGACGAGAGGGGGAATCCCTTGATGGTGCCGTAGATGCACTTGGGGTTGAGCTGGTGCACTACTTCCCAGCTGAAGCCGAGCTTGTCCATTGCGCCCGGGTGGAGGTTTTCAACGAAGATGTCGGCCTCCTTGATCAGCTTGGTGAGGATTTCCTTGCCGTCGGGGGTCTTTGCGTCGAGGGTCAACGACTTCTTGTCGCTATTGAGCTGGAGATAGTAGTAGCTGGGCAGGTTGGGGTCGAACTGCAATTCCTTGCGGGTTGCGTCGCCCACACCGGGGCGCTCGATTTTGATTACTTCAGCGC
>CAMWUM010000046.1 GCA_947177435.1 uncultured Muribaculaceae bacterium | reverse complement strand
CCGCCGGCCCCGCGCTCGGGCGATTACCCTGTCATTGCCGACAATGTGGGCAAAGCCTACGGCGACCACCAGGTGTTTGACCATGCCACTTTCACAATCAAGCGAGGCGAGAAGGTAGCCTTTGTCGGCAAGAACGGCGAGGGCAAGTCAACGCTTGTCAAGTGCATAATGGGGGAAATTCCCTATACCGGCACGCTGCGCATCGGCCACAATGTGAAGATTGGATATTTTGCTCAGAACCAGGCGCAACTGCTTGATCAGGAGATAACCGTGTTTGATACCATCGACCGCGTGGCCGTGGGCGACATACGCACCAAGATACGCGATATTCTCGGCGCGTTCATGTTTGGCGGTGAGGCGTCGGACAAGAAAGTGAAGGTGCTCTCCGGAGGCGAGAAAACGCGCCTCGCCATGATACGCCTCTTGCTCGAGCCGGTCAATCTCCTCATCCTCGACGAGCCCACCAACCACCTCGATATGCGCACCAAGGATATCCTCAAGCAAGCCATTAAGGATTTTAACGGTACGGTCATTGTCGTAAGCCACGACCGCCAGTTCCTCGACGGCCTGGTGGAGAAGGTGTACGAGTTTGGCCAGGGCCAGGTGCGCGAGTGCCTTGGCGGCATCTACGAATTTCTTGAAAAGAAGAAGCTTGCCAGCCTCAACGAGCTTGAGCGCAGCGTGCCTGTCGCCTCAGCCGAACCAAAGGAAAAGACGGCCACGTCCGGCCAACTCAGCTACGCTGAAAAGAAAGAGAAAGAGAAGGCTCTGCGTCGCGCTAAAAAGGCTGTGGACCAGGCCGAAGAACGCATTGCATCCCTTGAAGCCGAGAAAGCAGCAATAGAGGCCCAACTGGCTGCCGGACAGGCCAACGATGCCCTATTCAAGCGCCATGCCCAGACGCAGGAGGCCCTCGACGAGGCTATGAATCTCTGGGAGCAGGCATCAGAAGAATATGAAACGCTGAATACATAATTCAATATTATATGAAAAAAGTTCTTTTCGCATTGTTTTCCGCGTCGGTGTGCGCCATGTCGTTCACCGGGTGCACCTCCGGCACAGCCAAGGGCATCGATCGCGCCAACCTCGACGAGACCGTCTCGCCGAAGGATGATTTCTATCTCTATGCTTGCGGTGGCTGGATGAAGGCCAACCCCCTCACCGACGAGTACTCGCGTTATGGTTCGTTTGACCAGCTCGGTGAACTCAACCGCCAGCAGGTCAAGGAACTCATCGAAGGCATCGACCGCACCACCGCCGAACCCGGCTCCAACGCCCAGAAGATTGCCGACCTCTACTACCTCGGCATGGACAGCGCTACGCTCAACGCTCAGGGCGCCGCTCCTCTGCAAGCCGACCTCCAGGCCATCAACGCTCTCACCAAGGAGAATCTTGCTTCGGGTCTTGCTTCGATTACCGGCAACAGCGCGTTCTTCAATACTTACGTAAGTGCCGACCTTAAGGATGCCAATATCAACACTATGTACGTCGACCAGGGCGGCCTTGGCCTTGGCGATCGCGACTATTACCTGGTGAAGGGCGGCGACGAAGAGCGTGTGCTCGAAGCCTACAAGACTTACCTGCAAACTCTTGCCACTCTCGCAGGATATTCCGATGAGCAGGCCCAGACGCTGGTTGAAAACACCATCGCCATCGAGACTGCTCTGGCTGAAGCTTCTATGTCGCGCGAGCAGCTGCGTGATGTGCAGTCTCAGTACAATCCTATGTCGGTCAACGCAATGGATATGCCCTCGCTCAATCTTAAGGGCTATTTCGCCGCTAAGGGTCTTGCAGACATCGACACCGTTGTCGTAGGCCAGCCCGCTTTCCTGGCTGCCGTCGACGCTCTTATTACAAATACTAAGATCGAGGCTATCCGCGACTACGTAGCCGCCGGATACCTCTCGTCTGCCGCTTCTTACCTGAGCGACGATTTCGTCAATGCTGAGTTCGAACTCAATAAGGTGCTCTCCGGCGTTAAGGAGCAGAAGCCCCGCTGGAAGCGCGCACAGGCTGTGCCCGACGGCATCCTCGGCGAGGCTCTTGGCGAACTTTACGTTGAGAAGTATTTCCCCGCTTCGTCCAAGGAGAAGATGATCAAGCTTGTCGACAACCTCAAGGTTGCTCTTGGCCAGCATATCGACAGCCTCGACTGGATGAGCCCCGCCACCAAGGCCAAGGCCCACGAGAAGCTTGACGCTTTCGTTGTAAAGATCGGCTACCCCGATCAGTGGCGCGACTACTCGGCCCTGACCATCGACCCCAACCTCTCGTACTGGGAGAACATCAAGGCTGCCAGTGAGTTTAACGAGGCTTACAACCTCAATGACTACGGCAAGCCCGTTGACCGCAGCCGTTGGTACATGTCGCCTCAGACTGTCAACGCCTATTACAACCCCACCACCAACGAGATTTGCTTCCCTGCTGGCATTCTGCAAAAGCCCTTCTTTGATCCAGAGGCTGACGACGCCCTCAATTATGGCGCTATCGGCGTGGTTATTGGCCATGAGATGACTCACGGCTTCGACGACCAGGGTAGCCAGTTTGACAAAGATGGCAACATGGTCAACTGGTGGACCGAAGAGGACGCCGCCGCTTTCAAGGCCAAGACTCAGAAGCTCGCTGAGCAGTTCGATCAGATTATTGTTCTTGGCGACACACACGCCAACGGCCAGTTCACTCTCGGTGAGAATATTGCCGACCAGGGCGGTCTGCGTGTGGCATACACCGCCTACCACAACTCGCTCGACGGCAAGCCCGGCGTTGACATCGACGGCTTCACCCCTGACCAGCGTTTCTACCTCGCTTACGCAGGCGTTTGGGCCGGCAACATCCGCGACGAGGAAATCCTCCGTCGCACCAAGATGGATCCCCACTCGCTGGGCAAGTGGCGCGTCAACGGTTCGCTCCCCAACCTCCAGCCCTTCTTCGATGCTTTCGACATCACCGAGGGCGACCCCATGTACCGTCCCGCCGAAGAGCGTGTAATCATCTGGTAATCCTCCCCAAATCATACACCACAGGGCGCGCCATCGGCGCGCCCTGTCATTTTAGCGAGCGAATGGATTAATCGTTGTCTTAATGTGTCATGATGCACTTTTTCGAACCATAAGATTTAGTCGTAGTATTCGATTTTTAGATTTTGGGTTATGTTTTGCTCGTAGCCGTCGTCGGAGATGTAGATTATGTCGAGGCCGCGATAGGCGGCGGGCACTTTCAATGCGTCGAGCCAATGCCATTTGGGTTTGCCATAATCATAACTTCTGCGGTCGAGTACCATGCGGTTTGACACGTAATCAAAATGGTAGTACCCACCGCCAATGCACTCGTCGCCCGGCATGAGCAAATCCTTGTGCATATATACCATGCCCAGTCGTAGAAAGCCGTCGACAGTGATAATGAACTTCGGTTGATCCATAAATTATTCCCCTGTTATTGTTGCTACGATTTTCCTTGCTCCACCATAGTCACGAAACTCACAGAGGTATATCCCTTGCCAAGTGCCCAGGCTGAGGCGCCCGTGTGTTATGGGTATCGTAATAGATGGCCCGATGATCGATACCTTGGCGTGAGCGGGCATGTCATCATCACCCTCAAAAGTATGAGTATAATACGGCTCGCGCGCCTTAACCAATCGGTCAAAGATACTCTTCATATCAACCCTTACGTCAGGGTCGGCATTTTCATTGATAGTCAGTGCGGCCGACGTATGCTTGATAAAAAGATTCAAGAGTCCTACATCAGGCAAACCCGGCAAATGACGGATAACTTCCTCCGTGACAATATGGAAGCCACTCGAGCGTGGCTGCAACACAAATTCTACTTGTTTCCACATAGTTATTTCTTATTACAAACAAGTATCATTCAAAAGAAGAACAGGAAGGGACACATAAAGAACATTACAACAATTTCAAATGGCCCAGATAAACATAATATTGCATCTGTAATCTTCGGTTCTAGCATTACTAATTTGTAAAAAATCAATACGCAAGCCACCGTGGCAAAAAATACTATGAGAAAGGCTTTTCGCAGAGCCGGATCTAATCCTTTGCGAAAAAGGAGAACGAGGAACGCCACTGAAAAAACAACAAACAATGCATAGTAAATCCACGGATGGCTTATGATCGGTTCGTCAATATGAGGCTTGTCTACAAAAAACACTATTTGGTGATATCGTCTGATGGCCAACGCGCAAAATGTCACTCCCATATACAATAGGCATAATAGGCCTATGCGCAGATTTGTGGTGCTGAATATGTTCGTTTTCTTAGTATTCGTACTCATAATAATTGTTGTTGTAAGGCATAAACACAAAATAAGACACTACTGTGGTTAACAAAAAAAGAAACATAAGCCATAAAATAAACTTTGAGGTCTTTTCGCCCAAAATTTTTCTTCCCCAAACCAATGCAATAGCAAAAAAAACAAAGTTCCAACATATGTGAAAGGGAAAGAACAATAGGATAAAACTGGGCTCGGGGTAAACATCGGCAAACATAGTGATAAAGCCAATAACGCACATCATAAACCAAATGACGAGTACGTATGCTATAATGGTTTTGATTCTCTGTTTCATGGTCTACATGGGTTGGAGGGAGTCGAGGATGTGGAAGGCGGAGGCGGAGTAGAGGGCGGCGGTTTCGGTGCGGAGGCGGTTGTCACCGAGGGTGACGGGCTGGTAGTCGGTGGAGAGGGCTGTCTTTATTTCTTCGGGGGAGAAGTCGCCTTCGGGGCCGATGAGGATGGTGGCGTCGCGGTGGGGGATGTATAGTTCGGAGAGTTGGCGACGCGGGATTGAGGGGTCGCAGTAGGCTATGAACCGTTGCTCGCACGGCATGCGCATTAGGTCGGCAAATGGGGTCATAGGCATTATCTCGGGAAGGACGGCTTTGAGCGACTGCTTCATAGCCGACACGGCTATCTTCTCAAGTCGCTCCGTCTTGATTTCCTTGCGCTCGCTGTGGTGGCACTTGATGGGCACCAAGCGATTAATACCAATCTCAACGAGTTTTTCGACAAGCCACTCCATGCGGTCCATGTTCTTGGTTGGAGCCACGGCCACGGTGATGTTTTGCGTCCATGGCAGAGGCACTTCCTCACGCTCGACAATCTCGATGGCGGCGTGCTTGTGGTGGGCATCTACTAAGCGGCAATGGTAGCGGTTGCCGTGCCCGTCGACAACAGAAAGTTCGTTGCCCTCGCGCATCCTGAGCACTCGCACGCAGTGCTGCGAGTCGCTCTCAGGAAGCGTGAGGGTTTCGGTGATATCAGGGGAATAGAATTGTATCACAGTAGTTTAGTTGATAAATCCGTCGGGGTCGTCGGCAAGGATTGCCTTAGACTTGGATATGGGTTCGGGCTGATGCTTGTACTTGAACAGCAGCATGAAGAGTATGCCAATCACGAGGGCGAAGCCTGCGAAAATAAGCCATGGCGTACTCCAATTGCCGACAAGGAAGTCAACATCTTTGCCGTCGATTTGGAATTTATCCCAGTGGCAGTACTTGTCAATAACCCATCCGGCGGTGAGCGTGCCGATGGATGCCCCCAGGCCGTTGGTCATCAGCATGAACAGACCCTGGGCCGAGGCTTGGATTGATTTGTCGGTCTCTTTCTCGATAAACAGCGCGCCGGAGACGTTGAAAAAGTCGAAGGCAACGCCGTAGACAATCATTGACATAATGAAGAGCCAGAGTCCCGAGCCGGGATTGCCGATGCCGAAACAGCCGAAGCGGAGAAACCACGCGATCATCGAGATGAACATCACAATCTTAATGCCGAGCTTGCGCAGGAAGAAGGGGATGAGCAGGATGCAAAGCGCCTCGGATATCTGCGAAAGCGAAGTGAGGAGGGTGGGGTTGTTGGCGCCGAATGACTTGGCGTATTCCTCAACAACCTGGAAATGCGCGATGAATGGGCCGGCATAGCCGTTGGTCACCTGCAGGCACATGCCCAAGAGCATCGAGAAGATGAAGAAGACGGCGAACTTGCTCTTCTTGAACAGCGCGAAGGCGTTGAGACCAAGCGACTCGACAAGAGAGGACTTGCCTTGACGTTTGATAATTAACAATTTGGGCAGCATGGTGAAGCAGAATGCCGCCAGCACGATGCTGAGCAGGCCGGATACGAAGAACTGCCAGTAGGTGAACTGGAAAGACTCGGTGCCTCCTAACATAAAGGTGAATCGGCCGTCAACAATGGCTGCGCAGTTGACAAACCACATTGTGGCGATGAAGCCGACCGTGCCGAATACGCGGATGGGCGGGAAGTCGCGGATGGTGTCGTAGCCGTTTTCGTTAAGCACGCGGAACGCCACGGTGTTGGCCAGGGCGATCGTGGGCATGAAGAAGGCTACGGAAATGGTGTAGAGGGTGATGAACAGCGTGGGGTCAGGGTCAGCATTGGCAAAGCCGAGCCACCAGCATCCGCCCATGAAGCATCCGGCAACCAAATGGCAGATGCCCAGCAGTTTCTGAGGCTGTACGTACTTGTCGGCGATGATGCCCATAATGGCCGGCATGAAGATTGACACGATGCCCTGAATGGCGTAAAACCAGGCGATCAGCCCGCTCATAGAGGTTTTGCCGAGATAGTTGCTCATGCAGGTGAGGTACGCTCCCCAGACGGCAAACTCGAGGAAGTTCATCACTATGAGCCTGAATTTCAAATTTTTCACGGGGTGAAAGTTGAGGTTTAAGGGTTTATGGTTTAGTAGTTTATTCTTGGCGGTTTTTGAGGATGGCGCTGATGCGTGCGGCCTCTTCGTAGTTTTCCTCTTCGATGCACTTGTTCATCATCTCACGCAGTTGGTCGTTGGGCATCTGGTCGAGGGGCTTCGACTGCTGCTGTTCGGCTGGCTTGGAGCCGTCGCTCTCCACCTCGAAGATGGTGCTCACCTCCGACATGATTTGTTGAGTAGTGTATATGGGCGCGCCCATGCGTATGGCAATGGCTACGGCGTCAGACGTGCGGGCGTCAATGGCCACCTCGCGGCCGGGGCCGACGAAGCGGAGTTCGGACGAGAAGATGCCATCCTCAAACTTGTAGATATATACCTCCTTAAGCTCGATGTCAAACGAAGCGGCCATAGCACAGAACAGGTCGTGGGTTATAGGCCTGGGCGTGGCCACACCCTCGAGTTTTATGGCTATGGACTGCGCCTCAGACGAGCCGATGACAACTGGGATGCGACGCGGGCCGTTCTCCTCGGCCAGAAGCATAGCGAACGCTCCCGTCTGCATCGGTGAGTATGAAATGCCTAATACGTTGAGCTTTACTCTGTCTTCCATCTTTACAATTAGTAATTTGGAATTATCAATTTTCCATTTTCAATTCTTCACAGGCAGGGTGATTATGCCGGATCCGTAGCACAGGCGGCAGTCCGGGTCGTAAAGCACGGCGAACTGTCCGGGAGCTATGCCCTGTACCAGTTCGTCTGAGTCGATGCGGTACTCTTTGTCGCCAAGGCGGGTGATTCGGGCAGGCAGGAAGGCGGGCATATGCCTGTTCTTGAATGCGATGCGCACGTCGGAGCACCCTTCACCCCACGGGTCGGCTGTAATAAAGTGCATGTCGTCGAGGTATATGGTGCGGCCGTACTGCTTGTCGGTGTCGTAGCCGTTGGAGACGTAAATTACGTTGTCGTGCGCGTTCTTTTTTACCACGTACCACGGGCCGCCGCTGAGCCCCAAGCCCTTGCGCTGGCCGATAGTGTGGAACCAGTAGCCGCGGTGCTCGCCGAGCTTCTTGCCGGTCTCAATCTCGATGATGGGGCCCGGCTTCTCGCCCAGGTGGCGGCGTATAAAGTCGTTGTAATTTATCTTGCCGAGGAAGCAGATGCCCTGCGAGTCCTTGCGGTATGCGTTAGGCATGCGCGTGGCGATGGCCGTGGCGCGCACGTCGGCCTTGGGCATGTCGCCGATTGGGAACATCAAGTGGCTCAACTGCTTGTATGAAATGCGTGCCAGGAAGTCAGTCTGGTCTTTCACCGGATCGACGGCGGTTGAGAGCCATACCTTGTCGTCTATGGTCGTAGTGGTGGCGTAGTGGCCGGTGGCAGTCTTGTCGAATTCGTGCCCCCATCTCTCCTCGAAGAACCCGAACTTGATCATCTTGTTGCACATGATGTCGGGATTGGGCGTAAGGCCTTCGCGCACAGTGCGCAGGGCGTACTCCATCACGTTGTCCCAATACTCCTGGTGGAGCGAAACTACGTCAAACGGCAGGCCGTACTTCTGTGCGATGTAGGTGCACATTTCGATGTCCTCCTCGGCCGAGCAGTCGCCGCCGTCACCGTCCATGCCGATGCGTATATAGAATAGGTGCAGGTCATGCCCCTGCTCGACGAGCCTGTGCACGGCCACGGCGCTGTCCACGCCGCCTGATATTAGCATCGCTATTTTCATCACTTGCTCAGTTGCTGGTTAATCTGCTGCACGCCAATCAGCAAGTTGTTGATGTCGACGTGCTTGGCCAAAATCTTGTGTCGGGCGTCGAGGTAGTAGAGGTCGGGAGTGGTGGGGATGTCGTAGAGCAGGTCAATGTCAGGCGCGGCGCCTACAATCCACGATTCGGGCAGCAGAGCAGCGCTCTCCCTCCACTCCTGCGTAGGCTCGCCGGGGTAGATGGCCACGATTTTTACCAGGCGTCCGTCGAGCAGCTGATTGAGATTGAAATCGACTGACATGCGGGTCTTTACGAGCGAGCAGTCGGTGCAGTCAGGGTCGTAGAAAAATAGGATGACGCGCGATGCCACCACGTCGTCAAACTGCATGGTGGAGTCGGCGCGGGTGACAAATTCAAATCCTCCGGCTTTGGCGCCTACTCGACTGTTCTCCAATATCTTGATTTGGGCTTGCAGACGCTGGCGTGTGGCATTGTCAACCTTTTTATGTCCGGCCACCGCCTTGGCGAATGGCAGGTAGACATCCTCAGAGAAGAAGGCGGCCGTGTCGCAGTACAGCCAACTTTCGGCAATGCGGCCGATGGTGGCCACGTTGTCGCCGCCGGTTTTGCTCACCTTATCCATATAGGCGTTGATGGCCATATATACGGTGTCGGATGAGGCATAGGGCATGAACTTGATCCAGTCGCCAAACGCCTCGCGAAGTTGTGGCTGGGATGAGAACGACTGTTTGATGTTGCACCGGTCCCAGAAATGCTCCACCACATAGTTGCACCGCTGCGACAGGGTGGCCATGTCGTCGGGTGCCGTCGGGTAGGGGAACATCGTTTGCTGCTGCTGGGCGTGTGCGATGCCGGCTGCAAAAAGGCAGATTAATATTAACAGTTTCTTCATTTTCAATAGATTATAAGTTACGGGGCAAATGGGCCGTATGACAAAATGACGCAAAAAATGTTTTGGCGCAAGATTTGCAAGTACAAAGGTAGCAATTAGTCGCGATTTTAACAAACATTTATCCAAGATTGATTGTTAAATAATAAAAACAAACCGGAATAATTTAGCAAAAACATACAACATGAATTTCAACAACTTTACCATCAAATCGCAAGAGGCCATCCAGAAAGCGGTGGAAATCACCCGCTCGGCAGGCCAGCAGGCCATTGAACCGGTCCATCTGCTTAAGGCGGTGATTGAGGAAGG